>NZ_CALAYQ010000017.1:0-33913 GCF_937894855.1 uncultured Zoogloea sp. | reverse complement strand
CGAGGATCTGGTCGCCGCGGGTGGTCATGCCCAGCAGTTCGACCTTGCAGGACGGGTAGAGGGCTTCGAGGCGGGCCTTGACGTGCTCGGCCTGCCACAGGGCGAGGCGGCTTTCACGGGTGGCGATGACGATGCGGTCGGGCGTAGGGGCGCTCACGGTATTCGGGCTCGGCAAGGGTTGAGGGGTGGTTCGGGGATGGACAGCGGCGGCCTTGGACGGCAATCTGCAGCTTCTGCAGTGCAGCATCAGGGTTGCCACCTATGGCGGTCATCCGGGCCGCGATTCTAGCATGGCCCCCTGCTGCGCCTCCCGCGCCGACCGCAACCGACTGGACAGGATTTCCGATGAGCGAACACAACAAGAGCGACGACAAAGACCTCCCCCTGCGCGACGACATCCGTCTGCTCGGCCGCATTCTCGGCGACACCGTCCGCGCCCAGGAAGGCGAAGCCGTGTTCGATCTGGTCGAGGCGATCCGCCAGTGCTCGATCCGCTTCCGCCGCCACGAAGACCACGCCGCCCGCCGCGAGCTGGAAGCCACGCTGGATTCGCTCTCCCGCGACCAGACCATCGACGTGGTGCGCGCCTTCAGCTACTTCTCTCACCTCGCCAACATCGCCGAGGACCAGCACCACATCCGCCGCTCCCGTGCCCACCAGATCGCCGGCTCCGCGCCCCGCGAGGGCAGCCTGGCCCACGCCCTAGCCCGGGCCTTCGACGCCGGCATGGGCAGCGCCGAACTCACCGCCTTCTTCGAGACCGCCAACGTGGTGCCGGTGCTCACCGCCCACCCGACCGAAGTCCAGCGCAAGAGCATCCTCAACTGCCAGATGGTGATCGCCCGCCTGCTCGACGAGCGCGACCGCATGCAGCTCACCCCGGAAGAGCAGGAGGCCAACGACGAAGCCCTGCGCCGCGCGGTGCTCACCCTGTGGCAGACGCGCATGCTGCGCACCGAGAAGCTGTCGGTGATGGACGAGGTGACCAACGGCCTGTCCTACTTCGACTACACCTTCCTGCGCGAGCTGCCGCGCCTCTACGCCAACGTCGAGGATCGCCTCGCCACCCGCGACCGCAGCTGGGGCGCGCTGGAGCTGCCCAATTTCATGAAGGTCGGCAGCTGGATCGGCGGCGACCGGGACGGCAACCCCTTCGTCACCGCCGAGATCCTCGAGAAGGCGCTGGCCGTGCAGGCCGAGAAAGTCCTCACCTACTACATGGACGAGGTGCACACCCTGGGCTCGCAGCTCTCCATCGCCCAGGGCCTGGTGAGTGCTTCCGACGCCCTGCTGCGCCTCGCCGAAGCCTCGCCGGATGGCTCGCCGCACCGCTCCGACGAGCCCTACCGCCGCGCCCTCACCGGCGTGTATGCGCGCCTCGCCGCCACCTACGCGCGCCTGCTCGGCCACCAGCCGCCGCGCCATGCGGTGGCCCCCGCCGCGCCCTACGACAGCCCCGACGCGCTGGCCGACGAGCTCGAAGTCATCCACCGTTCCCTCACCGCCAACGGCCTGGGCAGCCTTGCCCGCGGCCGCCTGCGCATGCTGCGCCGGGCAGTGTCGGTGTTCGGCTTCCATCTGGCGCCCATCGACCTGCGCCAGAACTCCGACGTGCACGAGCGCGTGGTGGCCGAGCTCATCAAGTCCATCGACCCCGCCCGCGACTACCTGGCGCTGGACGAAGCCGGCCGCATCGAGATGCTGCTCGAAGAGCTCGCCACCCCGCGCCTGCTCGCCTCGCCGTGGCTGGATTACTCCGACGAGACCCGCGGCGAGCTGGCGATCTTCCGCGCCGCCCGGGCCGCCCACCTGCGCTACGGCAAGGCCGCGGTGCCCAACTGCATCATCTCCAAGACCGACGACGTCTCCGACCTGCTGGAAGTCGCCGTGCTCGCCAAGGAAGCCGGCCTGCTGCGCCCGGCTGAAGGCGTGCTCGACGTGAACATCATCCCGCTCTTCGAGACCATCGGCGACCTGCAGAACGCCGCCGGGGTGATGGACCGGCTGTTCGCCATCCCCGCCTACATGGCGCTGCTGGAATCCCGCAAGCTGGAGCAGGAGGTGATGCTCGGCTACTCCGACAGCAACAAGGACGGCGGCTTCCTCACCTCCGGCTGGGAGCTCTACAAGGCCGAGATCGGCCTCGTAGACACCTTCGCCCGCCACAACGTGCGCCTGCGCCTGTTCCACGGCCGCGGCGGCTCGGTGGGCCGTGGCGGCGGCCCCAGCTACCAGGCGATCCTGGCCCAGCCGGGCGGCGCCGTGCAGGGCCAGATCCGTCTCACCGAACAGGGCGAGGTCATCGCCTCCAAGTACGCCAACCCCGAAGTCGGCCGCCGCAACCTGGAGGTGCTCGCCGCCGCCACGATGGAAGCCACGCTATTCGCCCCGCGCGATCCGGCGCCCCGCCCCGAATACCTCGAGGCGATGGACGAGCTCTCGGATGCCGCCTTCAAGGCCTACCGCAACCTGGTGTACGAGACCGACGGCTTCGAGCGCTACTTCTGGGAATCCACCGTGATCTCGGAAATCGCCGCCCTCAACATCGGCAGCCGCCCGGCGTCGCGCAAAAAATCCACCGCCATCGAAGACCTGCGGGCGATCCCGTGGGTGTTCAGCTGGGCCCAGTGCCGGCTGATGCTGCCGGGCTGGTACGGCTTCGGCTCGGCGGTGCAGGCCTACATCGCGAAGCACGGCGAGGCCGGCATGGCGCGCCTCTCGGCGATGCACAAGGAGTGGTCGTTCTTCGCCACCCTGCTCTCCAACATGGACATGGTGCTCGCCAAGAGCGACATCGCCATCGCCAGCCGCTACGCCGATCTGGTGAAGGACAGCGCCCTGCGCGAGGCGATCTTCCCGCGCATCGAGAAGGAGCACGCCGACACCCTGGCGGCCCTGCTGACGATCACCGGCCAGCAGGCGCTGCTGGACGCCAACCCGCTCCTCAAGCGGTCGATCCACAACCGCTTCCCCTACCTCGATCCGCTCAACCACGTGCAGGTCGAACTCCTCCACCGCTACCGGGAAGGCCACCAGGACGAGCGGGTACAGCGCGGCATCCTGCTGTCGATCAACGGCGTGGCGGCGGGGCTGCGCAACAGCGGCTGAGCACGGCCTCCGGTCGACAAGGTGCAATACAGCCGGTGCAGGCTAGCCCCTGCAACCGGCTTTTTTGCGCACTCTGACCAGAGACCCCATGGACAATCAGGAAATCGGCGACCTGCACCGTCGCCTGGAACGCGAACTCCTCGACAGCTACGACGAAGAGCTCGAGCTGGAACTCGACGACCGTCGTTTCGAGGAAATCGGCAGCGGCACGGCGCACCCACCCACCGACGAGGAGAAGGCTCAGCGCCAGCGCTATTTCAAGGAGCTGCTGCGCCTGCAGGGCGAGCTGGTCAAGCTGCAGGACTGGGTGGCCACCACCCGGCACCGGGTGGTGATCCTCTTCGAAGGCCGCGACGCCGCCGGCAAGGGTGGCGTCATCAAGCGCATCACCCAGCGCCTCAACCCCCGGGTGTGCCGGGTCGTCGCCCTGCCCGCCCCCAATGACCGGGAACGTACCCAGTGGTACTTCCAGCGCTATGTTCCGCACCTCCCCGCAGCAGGCGAGACGGTGCTGTTCGACCGCAGCTGGTACAACCGGGCCGGCGTGGAGCGGGTCATGGGCTTCTGCTCCGACGACGACTACGAGGAGTTCTTCCGCTCGGTGCCCGAGTTCGAGCGCATGCTGGTACGCTCCGGCATCCAGCTGATCAAGTACTGGTTCTCGATCACCGATGAGGAACAGCACTTCCGCTTCCTGTCACGCATCCACGACCCCCTCAAACAGTGGAAGCTGAGCCCCATGGATCTGGAATCCCGCGCCCGCTGGGAGAAATACACCGAGGCCAAGGAGATCATGCTGGAACGCACCCACATCCCCGAAGCCCCCTGGTGGATCGTCCAGGCCGACGACAAGAAGGCCGCCCGCCTCAACTGCATTCACCACCTGCTGGGCGAGATCCCCTACGCCGAGGTCGAGCGGCCGCTGGTGGATCTGCCCGAACGGGTGAGGCACCCGGACTACGTGCGCCACGAGGTGCCGCCCGAGATGTTCGTGCCGGACTACTTCCGCTGAAGGCGAGGCTCAGTCCAGCACCTCCAGCCCCCGGGTGGCCCAGTTGAGCACGGCCGAGTGCACCGTCATCCGGGGCGCCAGATCGGGCAGATCGCGGCGGATCACCTCGGCGGCAAAGTGGGCCATGAAGCGCGCCTTGAGCTCGGCCCGGGCCCGGTCCGAGCCGATGTCCTGATAGGGGGAGGACGCCAGCAGCAAAAAACCGTCGTCCGGAATGCGCCCCTTGTGCATGTTGGACGCAATGATCGCGCCGGCCTTGCGGATGGGGTCGGCGAGATCGGGGCTGTAGGGGCCGATGATCAGCGCCAGGTTGGGGGCATGCAGGAAGTCGAAGCCGCGCCCCACGCAGATCATCCACTCCCGGTGTTCGATGTCGAGCTGTCGGTCAAGCTTGCGCACCTCGGCCACGTGGGCGACATTCCCCGCCACCAGCCGGGCCAGATCGGCCAGCATCGCACCCGGCATGTCCGGAAACAGGGGCTGCAGGCGCGCCCGCAGGCTGGCCTCGGTTTCGTCGGCCCCCAGGGTGGACACATCCAGGGTTGCCCCCCCGGCCCCGTGCAGCACCAGCGCGTCCTCGTCGGTTTCGAAACCGCAGACCAGGGGATAAACCGTGGCATGCCCCCGCCCGAACACGTGCTCCACCTGGCCCTTGACGCCGAACACGTGGGCGATGGCCTGGTCCGTGTGATAGTTGAAGCCGGCGCAGCAGCGGTGGGGCTCGCCCCGGGAGAAGTGGTAGGTGATGAACATCAGCACCCGCTGACCACTGCGCACCCGGTCGTGGACGTAATGCTCGATCACCTCGCCCAGGTGCGGCCACCCCAGATCAAAGAAGCCTCCCAGGTTGCGGAAGGGCTGGATGATGCCGGGCGGGGTGTTGGTGGCGATGGGAATGTTGATGCGTCCGTCCATGCACTTGAGCACGGCGATGGCGGTGGGATGCCGCGCCCGATGGCGCTCCCGGGCCATGCTGGCCTCCGGGTCACAGTAAGCCGCCGAGTACCGGCGTGCCACGTCGTAGAGCCAGTCGATGCGTTCGCCGATGGGCTTCCGGTGGATGCTCATGATGTCTCCCGCCTTGTTTTCTTGTAACGGGGAAGGTGCATCACCCCCGCCGCCAGGTCAACGGCACGCAGCTCACCTTCAGCAGCGCCATGCCCGAGCCGGCCACCGCGGCCCTCGCCGCCCTCGGTCTGGCCGGCCTGGGCGCACTCCGCCACCGCCGCGCCCGAGCGATCCGCAAGACCACAAAACAGAACGGCCAGGCGCGCAAGCCTGGCCGTTTTGCTTTGATCTGTCGCGGTGCCGCTCAGACGCCGATGGCGTTCCTCACGTCGCGGATGAAGGGCTTCACGTCCTTCAGGCTCCACACGTAGTAGCACACTGACGGGCGCAGAAAATCGCCCACGAAGCGCAGCACCTCGTGCACCGGACGCACCTGGAAGGTCCGGTCGCGGATCAGCCCCGGCTGCAGCAGGATGCGCCGCAGCCGCTTGATCTCGGTGGCCACCATCCGGCAGCGCAGGTTCTCGCGCAGGGCCGGCAGGCTGGGCATCACGCCCTGCCCCTGCAGGCTGTAGGCCAGCAGGCCGAAGCCGGCGCCGCTGTACATGGCGAGGGGGAAGCTGCCCCAGAAGCGGCCGTTCACCTCCATCAGCACCGCGCGGCCGGAGGCCGGGTCGTAACGGTACTCGACCATCGCCACGCCTTCCCAGCCGATCGACTGGAGCAGGCGGATGGATTTCTCCTGCAGATCCGTGAACTGATCCAGCGGCACCCCGTCGCACACGCTGGAGAACCCGCCCTCGGGTGGCCACTCGGCCACGCGCAGGTGCTGAAAGCGCCGCACGGCCTTGCCTTGGTGCATGAAGAAGAACTGACCAAGGCCCACGCCGGGGCAGTATTCCTGCACCAGCGGCCACATCTCCACCGGCCGGTAGCGCTCGGCGGCGCGCAGGAACTCGTCGGCGGTATAGACGTATTCGGCCTTCACCAGCTCGATGCCCGCCGCGTGGAGCGCCGGCGCCACGCCGTTGGGGTCGGACCACTTGAGCACCGCGGGAAAGGGGAAGCTCGCCGCTACCCGCTCCACGTCGGCCCAGGTGGCCGGGCTGGCGCTCTTCGGCACGTCGATGCCCACCGCCGCGGCGGCTTCGAGGGTGCGGCCCTTGTCGAGCACGATGGCGAAGGCGTCCTTCGAGGGCAGCAGCGGGGTGATGACGCCGAGCCTGTCGCGGTTTTCGATCAGCCAGGTGGTGTTGGCCTCGGAGACGGTCAGCAGATAGCCCGCGCCGTAACGCTCGCCGATGGCGCGCAGTTCGGCCAGGCCGGCATCGGTGCGCGGCTTTTTCAGGATCTCGCCGTGGGTGAGATAGCGCGACTGCAGGCCGATGGCCTTGTCGCCCGTGGCGATGCCGATCACCGGCACGCCGGCCTCGCCCAACTCACGGACGAGGCTCAGGCCAATCTGCGTCTCGATGCCCAGCACGTAGCACGGCGGGCGGACTTGCTTGTCGGTCATTCGGGATACTCGTTGAGACGGGCGCCCAAAACGGGCTCAGCGGCGCACTCTGCCAGCAACGGCCAAGGCAATCAACACACCGAGGGATGCCATCGAAATCCAGCGGGCCCGCTCGAAAAGCGGCGTTTCGGTCCAGATCAGGCGCACTTCGTGGGGGCCGGCGGGAAGATCCACCTGCATCAGCCCGTTTTTGGCATCAAACTGCGTTGGAACCGGCTGTCCGTCCCGCTCCAGTGCCCACATCGGGAAGTAAAACACCGGCAGATGCACGGTAGTGTCGGCCAGCGCCTCGATTTTCCATGTGACGGTGTTGGCCACGTGGTGCGCGGGGCCGCAGCGGGCGCCATCGTTCTGACATTCCTTTTCAAAACCGGCCACGGCGTAGTCCACCCAGGCCGGCGGCGCAAAGCGCGTGAGGTATTCCGACGTGCCCCGGAAGGCCCCGGCACTGAAGGGTAGCGCCTCACAGGCCGCAGGCTCGAGATCGCAGCGGAAACCGCCATTCGGCGTGCGCTTCCACTGGGCCAGGTGGGCAAAGGTGTATTCATCCTTGACCACCGTGGACGGCAACGGGCCACCGTCAAGATAGGTGGCCTTGGCGGCGATCAACAGGCCCAGAACACCAATGGCCAGCACCGACCGCACCAGGCCGGCCGCCCAGCCCCGTCGCCCGACGTTGCCGGCAACCTGGGCGGCCACCACGCCGATGACGATCACCATCACATAGCCCACCGAGAGAAAGCGGTAGGGCAGCTGGATGCGCAGCAGCGGCCATTCGAACGTCCACAGCGGGTACGACAGCTCCGAGGCAAAGAACACCGCGGTGCCCAGCACCAGGAACAGCCGGATCAGCAGCGGATTGGCGGGCTGCCCGGCCCCGGCCCGCAGGCGGAACAGGAACCAGCCCTCGACGACCACCAGCGCCAGCACCGGCACCGCCAGCGGCCACTGGAAGGAGAACCACTGCACCCCGTTGATGAGCGCCGAGAAGGTTGGCCAGGCAAAGGCCTGCAGGATGTGCGGCCCCGTCCAGCCCTCCACGTTGATGAGCGACGTGGAACCCAGCGCAGGCAGCAGATAGAAGGCGCCCAGCCCGAGCCCGATGGCCACCGTGCCCGCCCACGCCAGCAGCCGCCTCACGATGCCGGCAAAGCTCACCCCACCCCACGCGGCCGGGGCGACCAGGACCGCCGCCGAATACGAAATCAGCATCACCAGGGTGCTCATGGTGTGGCCCACCACCGCAATGCCCAGCGCCGCCGCGGCCCACAGGTTGATGCGCTCGAACGAGGCCTTGGGGCGGAACATCGACCACAGCAGCATGCCGTGGGCCGCGTAGCCCACCGACGCCCACGCGAAGCCCTGGAACTTGTAGTGCAGCATCACCAGGAAGGGGTTGGCCGAGGCGGCAAACGCGGCTACCAGCGCCAGCCGGTTCGAGGTGTAGTGGCGGCAGGTGAGGTAGATGAAATAGCCGAACACCGCATTGCTCAACACCTCCACCACGTGCATGGCGCCCCAGGTGCCGAGGCCCGTCAGGGTGAGCAGCGCGGTGAGCAGGTAGTACAGCGGCGAATAGAACACGAAGACCGGCTCGCCCAGCCCGTAGCGGGCGAAGAAGGTCCATCGCGGGTACAGCCAGCCTTCGGCAAAGCGCTGGGCGTATTCCTTGGCCCAGTGGTAGTGCAGGTAGAAATCGAAGTTCGGGTCGCCGGTGTGCGACCCGAAATGGGGGAAATGCAGCACCAGCGCCAGCGCGAGGAGCAGCCCGAAGGCGATCACGCCCTGCCGGAGGCTCATCGGCGCCGGGGCCGAAGGGGAGTAGATCATTCACCATCTCCAAAATCGCGGCCGCCGGCGATCACCAGCGGCGGACGCTCGCCGCCACCGCCGTGGGGCGGGTGGAGTCGCGGACGGCGGATGATGAACATCGGCCGCTGCTTCTGTTCGTCGTACATGCGCGCCAGGTAGATGGAAATCACCCCCAGCGCGGTCAGGATCATGCCGCCCAGCATCACCTGCACCGCGATCACGGTGGTGAAGCCGATTGCCGCGGTGCCGGTGAAGTAGCGGTAAAGCGTCTGGATGAGCAGCAGCGTGCCGAAGCCCACGGTGGCAAAGCCCACGTAGGCCACCGCCACCAGCGGCAGCGACGAGAAGGCCAGCAGGTTGCCGAGGGAATAGCGGATCAGCCCGCCCAGCGACCACTTGGTGCTGCCGATCTCGCGCTCCTGCACGTCGAACTCCACGTCGGCGACCCTATAGCCGACCCACGTGACCATGCCGCGGAAGAACCGGTTGCGCTCGGGAAACTGCAGCAGGGTGTTGACCACCTGCCGGTCGAGCAGCTTGAAATCGCTGGCCCCCGCCATGTCGCCCCCCACCGCGTGGCTCATCAGCCCATTGAAGATCGCCGCAAACTTGCGGTAGAGCGCCGGCTCGTGGCTGCGCCGCCGCTTGCGGCCATTCACCACGTCGAAGCCTTCGCGCCACTTGGCGAGCATCTCGGGCAGGGCTTCGGGCGGATGCTGGAGGTCGGCGTCCATGAACACCACGCATTCACCGGTGGCCACCGCGAGGCCGGCGGCCAGGGCGGCCTCCTTGCCGAAATTGCGCGAGAAATTGACCGGCACCACATCCGGACGATGCCGGGCGATGTCGGCCAGCACCCGCTCGGTGGCGTCCCGCGAGCCGTCGTTGACGATGACCAGTTCGGCGCGGACGTTCAGCGGCGCGAGCACCCGGTCGAGCGCCTCGACGAAACGCGGCAGCCCGTCCGCCTCATTGAAGGCCGGCACGACCACCGACACATCGATCCTGTCCGCACCGAGCTTCATCGGAACACCTTACTGAGGCAGAAGTAATTGAAGGCCACCATGACCACCTCGGTGCCGAGCTTGGCCACCAAAAGGTTGTCGATCAGCGCGAGCAGCCCCACCAGCACCAGCGGCGAGATGGAGATCGTGATCACCGTCACGAGACCGTAGAGCAGCGCCTGGCGCAGGGGGACGGCCGCGCCCTTGCCCCCGTTGCCGAACGAAAAATACTTGTGCCCGAAAAACCCGGCCACCGCCCCGGCCGTCCGCGCCGCCAGCTGGGAGAACGCCGGCGCCACCATGAAGACCCTGGCCAGCACGAAGAACACACACATGTCGAGCACCAGCAACCCGACGCCGGTCAGGGCGTAGCGGGCGACCCTGGCCCGCCGCCGGTCACGCAGCAGCGGCGCAGGCCCGGTCACGAAGGGCTCCGCGCAGATGACGTCCGCGCCGGACGTTGGCGAAAGGCTGGTTTCATGGCACACCACGGGCTGGATTCAACAGATCGCCCGTTCCGCTCGGCCAGGCGCTCAGGCGCGGGCTGGGCGGACAGGTGACCGACCTCAGCCAATAAAACGCCGCGCAGCCTGCTCGCCAAAACGCCACAGCGTTGCCGGCAGGCCAACGGAAGGCAACGACACCTTCTGCGAGTTGGCCTTGAATGTTGGCAGCATAGCCGTGGTCGAAACAGTAAATTCGTCACGCCGCGCCGCCAAAAGTTTGCACAATTTTTCAAACCGGCGCACGACGATACCATCCGGACTGCTTCGTCCCTGTTTCAGCATCTCGAAATTGTGGGACAGCAGCACAAAATGGCCGATGCCCAGCGCGCGGGTCGATTCCAGCGCGCCTTCCAGCTCAGCCACGCTGCAGCTACCCAGCTGGGCCGGACGCAGGCGTCCGGTGCCGTCGCGGAAAATCGTCATCGGCACGCTCTTGACCGCCCCGATGCGGCTGGGCTGGAGGAAATCCGCCTGCCCGCGCAGGTCGGGCGCGCTGTCGGCGCTCACCTCGTTGAGGCTGAAATCCAGCCCCAGCCCGCAGGCCTCGAGGGCGCGGAAGGTGTCGGCGCTGGCGGCAAAGCTGCCGGCGCGAAAGGCGATCGGGTGACAATCCACCTGGGCCATCAGGTCGAGCCCCTTGCGGATCAGGATGGTCTGCTCTTCCAGCGTGTAATAGGCCAGATGCTGGCGCTTGCGGTTGGCGCCGGGAAACGGCAGCGGCCGCAGCTCGTCCGACCATTCCGGGTGAAGATGCAGCTGAACATCATGACCGCCCGCGCGGATCAGGTCGACGATGGTCGCCAGATGCTCGACGCCAAACCGGGCAGCAAACAGCGGCTCGACGAAGAACACGCCTTTCAGGCCGTTACGGTCGAGGATCTCGAGGGTTTTCGGCAGCGCGTAGTCGCCGGCCGACGAGCGGCCGTACACGTAGCGCTCGAAGCTCGCCGGAAACTTTGCGTCGAGATCCTTCCAGCCTCCACACCAGACTTCGATGTCGAAGGTCAGGTAGACCTTTACCGGGTCAGGCATGGGCTTTCCCCCTCGCGCAGCTCCTCGATCAGATTGGCCACGGCGGAGTGGATGATCGCGAAGCAGGTCCGGAAATACTGGTCAGTGTGCAGGTGCGGATCGTGGATGTGGATGCGGTGGGGGCGCGACCAGTGCCCCAGCAGGGCGATGGCGTCGGCGGGAATGCCGCGACGGATCAGTTCGTGGGCGTGGCGGACTTCCATCGCCAGCAGCAGATCGCCGGGCTGGTATTTGAAGTCGGTGAAGTTGGTGGCCCGATGGGCGGTGAGATCAAAGCCATACACCGGCGCCGCCGCAATGGCCTTCTCGAAGGCCGGCGCACCGGTGGTGGTGGACAGCCCCAGCGACGCCACCCGGGCGCCGTAGCCCTCGGCCACCACGTGGCCAAAGGCGCTGCGGTTGATGTTGCCCAGGCACACGAAGACCAGCCGCTTCACCGCCTTCGGGCGAATCTGCACGAAGGGGCCGAGACGTCCGCCGAGAAACTCGAGCTCGCCCAGGGCCAGCCGCACGAAGCCGCGGAAAGTCCCGAAACTGACATCGATCAGCGAGGCGAGCCGTCCGGAGAGACTCGGGCTATAGACCAGCTTTTCCACTCTTTCACCACCCGTATTTAATGGACATGAGGTGTCCGCTTGCGTGAGCGTAACAACACTTCATCGACAAATGAAACCGTCACGCGCCGTGGAAGCCGGCTTATGTTGCCTACCGCACATACGCGAGAACCCACTCGACATGGGTGGCCGGATGATACCGGCGACAGGAGAGTGCGCCCCGTGCAGCCCTGGCGCTGCGACGCACAAATTTACCTTATCGCGTCGGCTTTCCGCCACGGCGGGGTGGTGGCGCCCGGCGCGCGCCCACCGGGCTGGCTGCCTTGCCGGTGCGACGCGCGCCGCCACCGGGGTTGCCACCGCTCCGGTCGAGCACCACCGGCTGGTCGCGGGGCACCAGATGGCGCGGCGCCGTGCCGATCAGATCGGACCGGCCCATCGCCCGCAGGGCCTCGCGGATCAGCGGCCAGCCTTCGGGATCGTGGTAGCGCAGCAGCGCCTTGTGGAGCCGGCGCTGGCGGCCGGACTTGGGCGTATCCACCGCCTCGGAATCCGCTGAGACCTTGCGCAGCGGGTTCTTGCCCGAGTGATACATGGTGGTGGCCATGGCCATCGGCGTGGGCAGGAAGGTCTGGACCTGGTCGAGCTTGAAGTTGTTGGACTTCAGCCACAGCGCTAGATTGACCATATCCTCGTCACTGGTGCCCGGGTGGGCGGCGATGAAGTACGGAATCAGGTGCTGCTTCTTGCCGGCCTCCTTCGAGAAGCGCTCGAACATCTCCTTGAAGCGGTCGTAGGTGCCGATGCCGGGCTTCATCATCTTGCCCAGCGGGCCGTCCTCGGTGTGCTCCGGGGCGATCTTGAGCAGGCCGCCCACGTGGTGGGTGACGAGTTCCTTCACGTATTCGGGCGAGCGCACCGCGAGGTCGTAGCGCAGGCCGGAGCCGATCAGCACCTTCTTCACGCCCCGGATCGCTCGCGCCTTGCGGTAGAGCTGGACCAGCGGGCCGTGGTCGGTACCGAGGTTCTCGCAGATGCCGGGGAACACGCACGACAGCCGGCGGCAGGACGACTCGATCTTCGGGTCCTTGCAGGCCATGCGGTACATGTTGGCGGTGGGGCCGCCCAGATCCGAGATGGTGCCGGTGAAGCCCGGCGTCTTGTCGCGGATCTCCTCGATCTCGCGCAGGATCGACGCCTCGGAGCGGCTCTGGATGATGCGCCCCTCGTGCTCGGTGATCGAGCAGAAGGTGCACCCGCCGAAGCAGCCGCGCATGATGTTGATCGAGAAGCGGATCATGTCCCAGGCCGGGATGCGCGCCTCGCCGTAGGCCGGGTGCGGCCGGCGGGCGTAGGGCTGGCCGAAGACCCAGTCCATCTCCTCGGTGGTGAGCGGGATCGGCGGCGGGTTGAGCCAGACGTCGCGGCAGCCGGGTCCGACGCCGTGGGCCTGGACCATCGCCCGGGCGTTGCCGGGGTTGGATTCGAGGTGGAAGGTGCGCGACGCATGGGCGTACATCACCCGGTCGTCCTTCACCACCTCGTAGGCCGGCAGGCGGATGACCTGCTTCGCCCGGTCGGCCTTGCGGGCGGCGACGCGCTCAGCAGCCGGGATGATGCGCACCGGCTGGGCGCCGTCGGCAGCGGGCGCCGTCTGCTGGGGCTCCATGGCGTAGGGATCGGGGTGCGGCTCGACCGGGCCGGGGCGGTCGATGGCGATGGAGTCCACCTCGACAAAGCCCTCCGGCCGCCAGCCGGGCTTGACCATGAAGGCGGTGCCACGCAGATCGCGGATCTGTTCGATCGGCTCGCCGGCGGCGAGGCGGTGGGCCAGCGCGATCACCGCCCGCTCGCCAGAACCGAACACCAGCAGGTCGGCCTTGGAATCGGGCAGCACCGAGCGGCGCACCTTCTCGGACCAGTGGTCGTAATGGGCGATCCGGCGCAGGCTGGCCTCGATGGAGCCGATCACGATGTTGGCGTCCGGGTAGGCCTCGCGGGCGCGCTGGGCATAGACGACCACCGCGCGGTCCGGGCGCTTGTCGGGCTCGGCGCCGGGCGTGTAGGCGTCGTCGGAGCGGGGTTTGCGATCCGCGGTGTAGCGGTTGATCATCGAATCCATGTTCCCGGCGGTGATGCCGTAGAACAGGCGTGGCTTGCCGAGCGCCCGGAAGGCGTCGGCCGAATACCAGTCGGGCTGGCTGATGATGCCGACGCGGAAGCCCTGGGCTTCGAGGGCGCGGCCCACCAGCGCCATGCCGAAGCTCGGGTGGTCGATGTAGGCGTCGCCGGTGACGATGATGATGTCGCAGGCGTCCCAGCCGAGGGCGTCCATTTCCGCCCGGCTCATGGGCAGGAAAGGCGCCGGCTTGAGCTCGGGCCGGTAGCGGGGATACGAAAGCAGGGAGGGGGTGGTGCCGGGGTTTTCCATGGGGCGCGATTGTACGGGAGCCCATGTTGGAACACCCGCGAAAGCGGACGTTCCCGCCCCGGAATCAGGCCATCGCCACGCCGCGCCGCTCGAAAAGCCCGAGCAGCCAGCCACGCAGCCGGTAACGCTGCGCCTCGGTCTGGCGGCTGATCAGCACCACGCTCGCCAGCATCAGGCCGGTCACCGTCAGCCAGTACCACGGCTGTGCCGGATTGCCACCCACGACCGCGCTCCACATGAGGAACAATGGCATGTGCAGCAGGTAGAGCGTGAAGGTGCAGGCGGCGAGCAGACGCACCGGGCGCTCCACGGCAATCAGCCAGCCGCCCGCCCCAGCCAGCAGGTTGCGCATGCCGGCGAAGTTCATGCACACCAGCAATGCCAGCAGGTAGTCGCCGACCACGTAGTTGGCAAACCCCAGGTACTGGGCCCGATCCTGCCCCAGCGTGGCCTTGAGCCACTCGCAACTCCAGGCGTCGATCCCCCAGGCGTGGAACTGCCAGATGCCGACGAGGCTGAGCGCCATCAGCGCGAGGGACGGCCACCGGCCCAGCCGTCGCGGCCAGCGCCAGCGGTACAGCACGACGCCCGAGCACCAGATCGGCGCCAGCAGGATGAACTTCGGCCCCAGCGCGAGCGCCAGCAGCGCCGCCGCCACCCAGCCTTTGCGCCGGGGCAGGAAGACCACCAGCGCAAACGCGGCGTAGTACCAGAACTCCACGCAGATCGACCAGAACGGCAGGTTCGAGAAGCTCATCACCGACATCAGCCACACCTCGTTGAGCAGCAGCAGGCTCAACACGACCCGCGCCAGCACCTGGCCGGACGCGCTTTGCGCGTAGATTGCCGGCTCGACGGCGCGGCCAATGGCGTCGCAGATCAAGGTGAGGAAGATCGCCGGCACGGTGACCGAGAAGATGCGGGCGATGCGACTGGCGGCGTAATCCGGCCAGTGCATCTCCTTGGTGTCGGTGACGTGGCGGATGACGAACCCCGACAACACGAAGAACACCACCACCGCGCTGTGGCCGTAGCCACTGAAGGGAAGCTCGGTTTCGCTCAGGAAGCGCTGGTTCGAGTGGTACAGATAGACAAGAAACGCTGCAGAAACACGTATCAGATCAAGATAGATCGAAAAGGACCGCCCCACTCCACCGCTCCGTCATCATATGCGAACGGAGAATTTACAGTTTTTTACGTTGATGCCATCCGGTAATCGGCAGATCACCGTGACATTATTGACGACCGCACGACTCAGACGCCCAGCGCGTCCTTTACCGCCGGCCATTGGCGGCGGCTCACCGGCAGCTGCTCCGGCAG
Organism: uncultured Zoogloea sp.; assembly: GCF_937894855.1. NCBI lineage: Bacteria > Pseudomonadati > Pseudomonadota > Betaproteobacteria > Rhodocyclales > Zoogloeaceae > Zoogloea > uncultured Zoogloea sp. Next base: position 18,610 of record NZ_CALAYQ010000017.1, on the reverse strand, counting down.
CCCTTCGAGGAGTATCACCCAGTGGGCCTCGCCATCCACGCCGGTGGTCGCGCGAGCCACGCCGCGCACGGCGTCCCGGGCGATCAGACAGTTGCGGTGGATGCGCAGGAAGCGGCCGGGGAACTCCTCCTCCAGCTGCACCAGGGATTCGTCCAGCAGGTATTCCCGCTCCAGGCTGCGGGCCACCACGTACTTCTGCTCGGCCTTGAGGTACAGCACCTCGGCCACCGGCACCAGCAGGATGCGGCCCCGCTCGCTGACGCTGAAATGGCTGCGGGTGGTGGGCGCGATCCGGCGCAGCACCTCGTCGGCCGGCGGACGCAGGCGGCGGGCCTTGGCGATGGCTTCGGCGAGCCGCCCGGCGCGCACCGGCTTGAGCAGGTAATCCACCGCAGCAAGCTCGAAGGCCCGCACCGCGTATTCGTCGTAGGCGGTGGTGAAGATCACCGCCGGCGGGTGCTCCAGCCGCCCCACGTGGCGGGCCAGCTCGATGCCGGCCATCACCGGCATCTGGATGTCGGTGAGGATCAGGTCGACCGGCTCCTTCTCGAGGATCGCCAGCGCCTCGACGCCATTGGCTGCCATCCCGGCGACGCGGGTCGGCTGGGTGTCGGCGATGTCGCCGAGCAGATCCTGGAGCCGCTCCCGGGCCGGCGCTTCGTCGTCGACGATCAGCACCGAAAGCGGGGCGAAAGCGTGGTCGGCCGGCTCGCTCATGGCGTACTCCGGAAAGGCAGGCGGATGCGCACGCGGAAGGCATCGGCATCCTGCTCGGTATCGAGGGTGGCTTCGAGGTCGTAGAAAAGCATCAGTCGTTCGCGGATGTTGTCCAGGGCCATGCGGTTGCCCGCGTGGTGGCTTTCGGCGTCGAGCAGCGGGTTGGCGATGGTGATGAACACCTCCGCCCCGCGCCGCGCGATGGTAATCGAAACAGGGCCCGGCGCCGCGCCGGGCTCGATGCCGTGATAGACGGCGTTCTCGATCAGCGGCTGGAGCAGCAGGGGTGGCACCAGCGCGGCGCCCGCCGAGGTGTCGCGCTGCCAATCCACCTGCAGGCGGTCGCCCAGGCGCAGGCGTTCGAGGTTGAGGTAGCGCTCGCACAGGGCGATTTCATCGGACAGGGGCACCAGCTCCCGGTTGTCCTGCATCAGCGCGCGGAACAGATCGGCGAGCTCCTCCAGCCCTTCCTCGGCCCGCCGCGGATCGCGCCGGAGCACGCCCAGCACGCCGTTCAGGCTGTTGAACAGGAAGTGCGGCCGGATGCGCGCGGTGAGCGCCAGCAGACGCGCTTCGGCCAGCACCGGCGCCAGCGCCGCGCCGCGCAGGTGAAAGTAGATGAGCACGATCGCCCCCACCACCAGCGACCACACCAGCGGCCGCGGCCCCTCGTCCACCTCGACCGGCGCCAGCAGGCTGCCGCTCAGCAGCGCAACGCCCGCCACCAGCAGCATCACCACCGCCACGCCGCCCGCGTAGGGCAGCCGAAGCAGCAGCGGCTTGAGCAGGAACAAGGCCGCCACCGAGAGAATCAGCGGAAACTCGACCCTCACCGCCATGTCGAGGAATTCGCCGAACAAGGCCTCGATCTGATCGTTGCGCACGAGCACCGCGGCCAGGCCAAGGGCATTGACCAGCACCACCGTGCGCAGCACGACGCCGAGGTTGCGAAAATCAGGCAGGCTCGCCGGATACCGGCTTCGACCGGCGGGGCGCGCTTTTTGCTTTATACTCATGAATCGAAATCCGGGCCAACAGCTTGAATCCACGGGATTCTCGCCGTAGATAGCCCCCCTTTATCGCAGAGAGCATTTTCAATTATGGCAGATCAATCCGTACCGCAGGACGGCGCCGCCAAGGCCTGGTCCGGTCGCTTCTCCGAACCCGTCTCCGAGCTCGTCAAGCGTTACACCGCCAGCGTCTTCTTCGACAACCGCATGGCTGCGCAGGATATCCGCGGCTCGATCGCCCACGCCACCATGCTGGCCCGCCAGGGCATCATCGGCGCCCAGGATCTGGCCGACATCGAACGCGGCATGGCCCAGATCGCCGGCGAGATCGAACGCGGCGAATTCAACTGGAACCTCGACGACGAGGACGTCCACCTCAACATCGAGAAGCGCCTCACCGCCCTTGTGGGTGACGCCGGCAAGCGCCTGCACACCGGCCGCAGCCGCAACGACCAGGTCGCCACCGACATCCGCCTGTGGCTGCGCGACGCCATCGACACCATCCTCGGCCTGATCCGCGAATTCCAGCTGGCCGTGCTTGATCTCGCCGAGCACCACGCCGACACCCCGCTGCCGGGCTTCACCCATCTGCAGGTTGCCCAGCCGGTCACCTTCGGCCACCACCTGATGGCCTACTACGAGATGACCCGTCGCGACGCCGAGCGCTTTGCCGACTGCCGCAAGCGCGTCAATCGCCTGCCGCTGGGTTCCGCCGCGCTCGCCGGCACCACCTACCCGATCGACCGCGAATACGTCGCCGAGCTGCTGGGCTTCGAAGAAGTCTGCTTCAACTCGCTGGACGCCGTCTCCGACCGCGACTTCGGCATCGAATTCTGCGCCGCAGTGTCGCTGCTCATGACCCACCTGTCGCGCCTGTCGGAAGAGCTCATCCTGTGGATGAGCCCGCGGGTCGGCTTCATCGACCTCGCCGACCGCTTCTGCACTGGCAGCTCGATCATGCCGCAAAAGAAGAACCCGGACGTCCCCGAGCTCGTCCGCGGCAAGACCGGCCGCGCCAACGGCAACCTGATCTCCCTGCTCACCCTGATGAAGGGCCAGCCCCTGGCTTACAACAAGGACAACCAGGAAGACAAGGAGCCGCTGTTCGACTCCGCCGACACCGCCATCGACACCCTGCGCATCTACGCCGACATGATGGGCAGCCGCGTTGATGCCGCCACCGGCGAGAAGGTCTTCAACGTCCGCGTGAAGCGCGAGGCGATGCAGGCCGCCCTCACCCAGGGTTACGCCACCGCCACCGACCTGGCCGACTACCTCGTCAAGAAGGGCCTGCCCTTCCGCGACGCCCACGAGGCCGTGGCGCTGGCCGTGCGCGCCGCCGACGCCAAGGGCGTCGACCTGCCCCAGATCCCGCTGGCCGAGCTGCAGGCCGCCATGGCCCACGTGCCCGGCGCGGTCGAACGTCTGGCCGACGACGTGTTCCAAGTACTGACGGTCGAAGGTTCGCTGGCCGCCCGCAACCACATCGGCGGCACCGCCCCGGCCCAGGTGCGCGCAGCCATCGCCCGCGCCCGGCAGCGGCTCGCCTGAGGAGGGAACGAGGCATGGAAAGGATCGGCAAATACGAGGTGCGGCGGCTGCTGGGCGCGGGGGCGACCAGCAACGTCTATCTCGGCTACGATCCTTTCGCCCAGCGGGAGGTGGCCATCAAGCAGCTTCACCCGGAGATGCTGCGGGTCACCGACCACACCACCCTCTACCACCACATGCTGCTCAACGAGGCCTCCCTCGCGGGCAAGCTGCAGCACCCCCACATCATCCAGATCCACGACGCGGTGATCGACGAGCGCGACGCCTACGTGGTGATGGAATACGTCCCCGGCGGCACCCTCGAAGCCTTCACCCAGCCCGACCACCTGCTGCCCTCCGAACGCCTCGTCGAGATCATCTTCAAGTGCACCCGCGCGCTCGACTATGCCTATCTGCACGGCGTCACCCACCGGGACATCAAGCCGGCCAACATCCTGCTCGTCTCGCCCGAGGGCCAGGACATCAAGATCTCCGATTTCGGCGCCGCGATCTTCACCGCCACCGAAACCACCCAGCTCACCACCCTCGGCTCGCCGGCCTACATGTCGCCCGAGCAGGTGCGCGAACAGCCCCTCGACCACCGCACCGACATCTATTCCCTTGGCGTGGTGATGTACCAGCTCCTCACCGGCCGCCTGCCCTTCGAGAGCAGCAGCAACGTGGGCCTGATCTACCAGATCGTCCACGAGACGCCGCCGCCCCCGTCGAGCATCCGCCCCGAGATCCCGCCCGAACTCGACGCCATCGTCTGCAAGGCCATGAGCCGCGACGTGGCCGGGCGCTACGCCACGTGGCTCGAGTTCTCCCACGACCTCGCCCAGGCTTACCGCAACCGCGGCCTCACCACCGCGCCCCACGAGATGCCCGACAGCGAGAAGTTCGAGCGCCTGCGCGCCTTCCGCTTCTTCCGCGAGTTCACCGACGTCGAGATCTGGGAGATCGTCCGCTTCGCCGAATGGCGGCAGTTCCCGCCCGACTCGGTGGTGATGAAGGAAGGCGAGCCCGGCAACTACTTCTGCTTCGTCGTCGAAGGCACCATGCGCATCGTCAAGAAGGGGCTCCTGCTCAACACCCTCAGCCCCGGCGACTGCTTCGGCGAAATGGCGCTCTTCGCGGCCGGGCGCGGCGCCCGCACCGCCTCGGTCGAAACCATCAGCGAGACGCGCATCCTGACCATCCGCGCCCCGGCCCTGCTGCGGGCCACCAGCCTGTGCCAGATGCACTTCTACAAGGGATTCCTCGAAGTCCTGGCGAGCCGCCTGTCCCTCGCCAACAGCCGCATCGCCAACGTCTGAACCCGCATCGTCGCGCCACCGGCGCGGCGGAACGGATTTTGTCGGCATTTTTTACACGCCCCCGCCGTTTTCCGCCCCCGATTTCGTCGTGCCTTTTTATACCCTTAAAAATCATGACCCTACTCCCCAAAGGGGGAAGCGGAATGAAACTTGCTTGACCTAATCCGACCAAAAAGCGGACCCACGTCACACTCGTGACTGGCGGGCCTGCATATACTGCAAATAAATCACGCCTGTCATGGCGCCAGTTGAACGAGGTTTAGGATGAATCTGGAACACCCCGAAAAATCTGCCGAGCAGCAAGCCAGCAACGACGGCCAGACGCCCAAGGCCAATCGCCGCAAGCTCATCCAGACCGGCCTGGCCGGCGCGCCGCTGCTGATGGCCCTGAAGAGCGTTCCCGCGCTGGCCGCCGAGTGCAAGCAGCCGTCCGGTTTTTCCGCGTCCGGCAACCTGAGCCAGAACGGCACCACCCCCTGCGCCCCGAAGATGAACGGCGTGACCTTCTGGCAGGCCTACGCGGCCGCCAACCCGCCGACCGTCGACGACCTCGACAACAAGACCTTCGGCAGCGTGTTCACCGCCTCCGCCGGTCGCACTGAAACCATCCGCGCCATCATCACCGGCTCCGACACCGCGGGTGACGCCCCCCTCGAACGGCAGATCGTCGCCGCCTGGCTCAGCGCCAAGGCCGGCAGCCCGCTGTTCACCGCAGCCCAGGCCATCGCCATGTGGAACGAAGGCGTGGTCGGCGGCTCCTGGCACCCGAACCCGAGCGTGCCCAGCGTCTCGTGGGGCAAGACCCAGGTCAAGCAGTACCTGGATTACGTCCTCAACGCCTGATCCTGCATCGAGTCTTGCTTTCGGCCGGCGCCCAGTACATCGCCTCTGAAACCCTGTTCGAGGGCCTGGCCGAAGTACGTTGGAAAGAAGTGGATGAAGGATGGGTCCGTTACGACCCATCCGCCGGCGAGACCCTTCTCCTCGCCCCGGTCACCCGTTTCGTGCTCGACCAGTTGGCCGTCCCCGGCCACAGCCTGAACGCCGACGACCTCGTCGCCGCCGTGCTGCGCGAAGAACCCGAAGCCGCCCCCGAAGCCTGTCGCGAATTCGTCGCCGTTGCCCTTGAGGCACTGCTCGGCGCGCGCCTCATCCGAGCCCAGTCGAGCCCCCGCCTTGAGAATCCGTGACCTGTCCCCCGCCGAGTTCCGCCAGCGGCTGACGGGCGACGGCATCCGGCTCGCCGCCGGGCCGTTCAACTGCCGCCTCCAGAGCGGCATCCCCGAGATCGCCGACGAGCTCGCCCGGCTTTACGCCCACCACCCGCTGGCCGACGCGTCGGATTTCACCGACTTCCACGTGGCCGTGCAGCCCGGCCACGGCGTGCGCCGCTGGATCAAGCCCCAGGCCCGCTTCGTGGTCGATGCCGTCGAGCCCTTCACGCCGCTTCCCCGCGCCCAGGCCCTGCCGATGCTCGAGTGGGGCCTCAACTGGTGCGTCACGGCCTACTGCCACCACATCCTGGTGATCCACGCCGCCGCCGTCGCCCGGGGCAACCGGGCAGCGATCCTGCCGGCGCCCCCGGGCTCGGGCAAGAGCACCCTGTGCGCCGCGCTGGTCAATCGGGGCTGGCGCCTGCTGTCGGATGAGCTCACCCTGATCCGCGTAGACACCGGCCAGATCATGGGCCTCGCCCGGCCGGTCAACCTCAAGAACGCCTCCATCGACATCATCCGCGCCTACGCGCCGGACGCCTTCCTCACCCAGCCGGTACGCGACACCACCAAGGGCACCGTGGCCCTGATGGCGCCCACCCGGGCCAGCGTCGAAGCCGTCGGCGAGTGGGCCGATCCCGCCTGGATGGTACTGCCCCGCTACCGCGCCGGCAGCGAGGCCGTGCTCGCCCCGATGGGCAGCGGCGCCGCCTTCATGCAGCTCGCCGACAACGCGATGAACTACCACGTGCTGGGCCCCCGGGGCTTCGACACCGTCGGCCGCATCATCGACAACTGCCGCAACTACAGCTTCGAATACAGCCGCCTCGACGACGCCATCGCGGTGTTCGACCGCCTCGCCGCGGAGGACGCCCGATGAACCTGCTCCTCCAGGCCTACCGTGATCCCCAGTCGGTCCGCCGGCTCGGCCCCTCGCAATGGGATCTGCTCGTCCGCCAGGCCCGCCACGCCAACCTGCTCGGCCGGCTCTACCTGCGCCTGCAGGCAGCCGGCGTCGAGGATGACATCCCCGAGCGCCCCCGCAACCACCTGCTGTCCGGCGCCCAGATGGCCGGCGAGCAGCGCCACGCGATCCGCCGCGAAGCCCGCTTCCTGCGCGAAGCCCTCGAACCGCTGGGCATCCCTGTCATCCTGCTGAAGGGCGCCGCCTACGTGGCCGGCGCGCTGCCCGCCGCCCAGGGCCGGCTGTTCTCGGACGTGGACATCCTGCTGCCCAAGGCGCGCCTGGCCGACGCCGAATCGGCGCTCCAGCTCAAGGGCTGGATCAGCAGCGCCACCGACGACTACGACCAGCGCTACTACCGCCGCTGGATGCACGAGCTGCCGGCGATGCGCCACGTCTTCCGCGGCTCGGCCCTCGACGTGCACCACACCATCCTGCCGCCCACCGCCCGCCTCAAGCCGGACGCCAAGCTGTTGATCGAAGCCGCGGTGCCGCTGCCCGACCTGCCCGGCGTGAGCACCCTGTCGCTGCCCGACCTGATCCTGCACAGCGCGTCCCACCTCTTCCACGAGGGCGAGCCGGACAACCTGCTGCGCGACCTCACCGACCTCGACCTGCTGCTGCGCCACCTGGCCCGCGACCCCGCCGCCTGGGATGTGCTGGTCCATCGGGCCGAACAACTCCAGCTTGCCGGCCCGCTGCGCCTCGCCCTGCGCTACTGCCACCGCATGCTCGACACCCCGCTGCCGGAGCGCGTCCAGGCCCGCACCCGCTGCCTGGAGGGCGGCATCCGCCAAAAGCTGCTCGACGCCATGTACGCCCGCGTGCTGCGCCCCCAGCACCCCAGCACCGCCGACGCCCTCACCCCGCTGGCCCGCCGCAGCCTGTACATCCGCGCCCACTGGCTGCGGATGCCGCCGCTGCTCCTGGCCTACCACCTGGCCCACAAGGCGGTTTTGCCCGCCAGGCAGGAAACCCACCCCCTCAGCACCGAGCAGGTCGCGCTGCCGGCAGACGTAAAAAAAGCGGCCTGAGCCGCTTTTTTTACTTGAGCGAAAACCCCGCTCAGGCGGCCAGCATCTGCTGGAGCTCGCCCGACTGGTACATCTCGCGCATGATGTCGGAGCCGCCGACAAACTCGCCGTTGATGTAGAGCTGCGGGATGGTCGGCCAGTTGGCGTATTCCTTGATGCCCTGGCGGATGCCTTCGTCGGCCAGCACGTCCACCGCAAAGATCTCCTTCGCGCCACAGGCCTGCAGGATCTGCACGGCGGTAGCGGAGAAGCCGCAGCGGGGCATGGAGGGCGAACCCTTCATGTACAGCACGACCGGGTGGGTTTTGACTTGTTCGTCGATGATTTGTTGGACGTCCATCGTGGTCTCGCAAAAATAGTTGAGCAATTCAGTCGGAAAAGTCTAGGCCCGACCGCCGGCCACGTCAAGGGCGGCGGCCAAGGGTGATGCGTTCGATCCCGGCCAGATCCCGCGCCGACGCCACCTCGGCAAAGCCGCCGGCCCGCAGCTGCTCGCGCACCGCTGGCGCCTGATCGTAGCCGTGCTCCAGCAACAGCCAGCCCCCAGGTTCAAGAAAGGCCGGCGCGGCCGTCACGATGCGCACGATGTCGTCGAGCCCCGCCGGGCCCGAAGCCAGCGCGCTGGCCGGCTCAAAGCGCACGTCGCCTTCGGCGAGATGCGGGTCGCCGTCGGCCACGTAGGGCGGATTGCTGACGATCACACCGAAGCGTTCACCTGCGGTCAGCGCGGCAAACCAGTCGCTTTCAACGAAACGCACCCGGGCGCCGAGGGCGTCGGCGTTGGCCCGCGCCACCGCCAGCGCGGCGGACGAAAAATCCACCGCCGTCACCTGGGCGGCGGACAGTTCGAGGGCCAGCGTGACGGCCAGGGCGCCGCTGCCGGTGCCGAGATCGAGGATCGTCGGCGCTGCGCCCACCGGCACGCGCTCGCGCACCAGATCGACGATGAGCTCGGTCTCGGGCCGGGGGATCAGCACTGCCGGGCCCACCTTGAAATCCCGCCCGTAGAACTCCCGCACGCCAAGCAGATAGGCCACCGGCTCGCCGGACTCGCGGCGCGCCAGCAGATCGGCAAAGCGCCCGGCCTGTTCGGGCGTGAGGGTGTCCTCGGGATACGCCGCGATGCGGGCGGCGGTCACGCCGAGGATCTCCCGCAGGAAGAGCCGCGCCTCGCCCGCGGGGATACGCCCGCGAGCGGCGGCCAGCGCCGCGCCGACGGTGGCCGGCAGATCAGCCATTCTCGTCGGCCAGCTGGGCGAGGAGTTCGGCCTGGTGCTCGGCGGTGAGGGCCGCGATCACCTCGCCCAGATCGCCCTGCATCACTGCATCGAGCTTGTAGAGGGTGAGGTTGATGCGGTGGTCGGTGAGCCGGCCCTGGGGATAGTTGTAGGTGCGGATGCGCTCGGAGCGGTCGCCGCTGCCCACGAGGCTCTTGCGGGTGGCGGCTTCCTTCGCCTGCTGCTCACGCACCTGGATGTCCTTGATCCGCGCCGCCAGCACGCGCAGGGCCGAGGCCTTGTTCTGGTGCTGGGAGCGGCCGTCTTGGCATTCGGCGACGATCCCGGTGGGGATGTGGGTGATGCGCACCGCCGAATCCGTCTTGTTGATGTGCTGGCCGCCGGCGCCGGATGCGCGGAAGGTGTCGATGCGGAGATCCGCGGGGTTGAGCTCCACATCGCCCACTTCGTCCGCCTCGGGCATCACCGCCACGGTGCAAGCCGAGGTGTGGATGCGGCCCTGGGTTTCGGTGGCCGGCACGCGCTGCACGCGATGGCCGCCGGATTCGAACTTGAGCTTGCTGTAGGCGCCGTTGCCGGCGATGCGGGCAATGACTTCCTTGTAGCCGCCCAGCTCGGAATCGCTGGCCGAGATGATCTCGACCCGCCAGCCCTGACCTTCGGCGTAGCGGGTGTACATGCGCAGCAGGTCGCCGGCGAACAGCGCGGCCTCGTCGCCGCCGGTGCCGGCGCGGATTTCGAGGAAGAGGTTGCGGTCGTCGTTGGGATCGCGGGGGAGCAGCGCGGTCTGCAACTCGGCGTCGATGCGGGCCTGGGCTTCCTGGGCGGCCTCGAGTTCGGCGGCGGCGAGCTCCTTCATCTCGGGGTCGGCGAGGAGCTCCTTCGCGGTGGCTTCGTCCTCCAGGGCCTGGCAGTAATCCCGGTACAGGCCTACCACCGGCGTGATCTCGGCGTGCTCGCGGGTGAGCTTGCGGTAGTTGTCCATGTCGGCCGCGGCTTCGCTGGTGGCGAGCAGGCGGTCGAGCTCCTGCAGACGGTCGGCAAGGTTTTCCAGCTTGTCGCGGATGCGCTGTTTCATGGTGGTTCGGCCCGCGGCGGCGGGCAGGTGAGGCGCCCGGGAGGGCTAGTGGTTCTTGTCGAGATTGAACAGGCGCTGCACGAGTTCGGCGCAGTCGCCCGGCGCGCCGTCGGCTTCGTTGAGGAAGCGCGTGGGGGCGTGGAGGAGCTTGTTGGTGAGGCCGTGACTGAGGGCCTCGATGACCTTGGCCGGGTCTTCGCCCTTTGCGAGCAGGCGCACGGCGCGCTCGACCTCGGCCCGGCGCAGGTGATCGGCGTGTTCGCGCAGGGCGCGGATGGTCGGCACGGTGCCGCGGGTGTCGAGCCAGTGGAGGAAGCCGTCGACCCGCTGATCGATGATGCTCTCGGCCTCGACCACCGCCTGCTGGCGCGACTCGAGGCCAGAATCGACGACCTTGGCGAGATCATCGACGGTGTACAGGAAGACGTCGTCCAAAGCCGCAACTTCGGGTTCGATGTCCCGCGGGACGGCCAGATCGACCATCACCATCGGGCGATGCCGGCGGGCCTTGAGGGCGCGCTCGACCATGCCGAGGCCGATGATCGGCAGCGGACTGCCGGTGCACGAGACCACGATGTCGTAGCCGGCGAGGGCCTCGCCCACCTGGTCGAGGCGCAGCACGTCGGCGCCGAAGCGCGCGGCCAGCGCCTCGGCGCGGGTTGCGGTGCGGTTGGCGATGGTCAGCTTGCGGGGCTGCTCGCCGCCGAAGTGGGCGGCGCACAGCTCGATCATCTCGCCGGCGCCGACGAACAGCACGCGCTGGTCGCGCACGCTCTCGAAGATGCGCTCGGACAGATGCACCGCCGCCGCCGCCATCGACACGATGTTGGCGCCGATGGCCGTGGTGGAGCGGACTTCCTTCGCCACCGAGAAGGTGCGCTGGAACAGCTTGTGCAGCGTGGAGCCGAGGGTGCCGGCCTCTTCGGCGTGGCGCACGGCGTCCTTCACCTGGCCGAGGATCTGCGGCTCGCCGATCACCATCGAATCGAGCCCGCTGGCCACGCGGAACACATGGCGCACCGCGTCGCGCTGGGGAAAGGTATACAAGTAAGGCGACAGATCCTGCAGCGCCACCCGGTGGTATTCGGCAAACCAGTCGGCCGCGTGCTGGGGCTGCTGGGTGGCGAAGTAGAGCTCGGTGCGGTTGCAGGTGGAGAGGATCGCCGCTTCCTTCACCGGTTTTGCCCGCACGAAATCACCCAGCGCCTGCCCGAGCAGCTCCGGCCGAAAGGCCACCTGCTCCCGGATCGAGAGCGGCGCAGTGTGATGGTTGAGTCCGAGGGCAAAGAGTTGCATGCGCAACACCGGGGGCGGGCGGAATTTTTCAGCCGGCGATTATAACACCCGGACTTTTAACGCAAAGCTGAGGCAGCTCAAGCCGCCGAAGCAATCGGCCACAGCACCGCATCCCGGGGCTCCCGCCTCACCGGGCAAGGGGCCAGCGCCTCCACAGGGCCGGCCCGGACGCACTTGCGACCGGATCAAACGCCCACCGCCCCGTGCTGCAACGCACCACAACGCGCTAAAGTAGTGCCCCGCCCCCGCCACTCCGGCGCGCCGGGCCCATCGCTCGCAAGACCCCATCGCCCATGATCGTCCGCCCCCGCCCGCGCATGCGGGAGCTCTTCTTCATCTGGAAGGGCTCCATCATTCCCCTCATCCTGCCCCAGGTGCTGTTCGTCACCGTGGTGGCCGCGGTGGTCACCAGCACCGCCGAATTCCTCGGCCCGCGCTTTCCGGATTTCGCCACTGGCCCGTTCACCTTCCTGGGCCTGTCCCTGTCGCTGTTCCTGGGTTTTCGCAACAACGCCTGCTACGACCGCTGGTGGGAAGCCCGCAAGCACTACGGCAACCTGCTGGTGGTGATGCGCTGCCTGGCCCGCGACAGCGCGCTGCTGGCCACCGACGACGCCGGCCGCGAGGAGCGCCAGACCCTGCTGCGCCTCGCCACCGCCTTCATCCTCGCCCTCACCGCCCGCCTGCGCGACCGCCCCATCGCCGCGGCAGCCGCCCCCCAGCTCACGACCGCCGAGCACACCGCCGTGGCCACCAGCCACAACGTGCCCGATGCGATCCTGCGCCTGATCACCACCCTGCTGTGCGACGCCCGCCGGGCCGGCCGGCTCGATTCGATCACCTACTGCGCGCTGGCCGAGCACATCAACCAGCTCACCGCCATCCAGGGCGCCTGCGAGCGCATCCGCCACACCGCGCTGCCCTTCGCCTACACCCTGCTGCTGCACCGCACGGCGCACATCTTCTGTTTCCTGCTGCCCTTCGGCGTGGTGCATTCGCTGGGTTACGCCACCCCGCTGCTCACCGCCCTGGTGGCCTACACCTTCTTCGGGCTGGACGCCCTCGGCGACGAACTGGAAGAGCCCTTCGGCACCGCCCAGAACGACCTCCCCCTCGACGCCATCACCCGCACCATCGAGATCGACCTGGCCAGACGGCTTCGTGCTGATGTAAGCTTCATGCGCGATGCATCCGGCAGCGGGAACCAAAGCCCGCCACCGACGCTCCGATCTGATCCCGACCAATCAACCCGAACCGCCATGCTCCGACATCCAGCCCGCTCCGCACTCGGCGCCCTCGCCCTGGCCGCCAGCCTCCCCGCCCTTGCCACCGACCGGATCGATCACCAGACCGAATCCGCCGTCCCCCACGTCCGCAACCTCTATGGTTTCGGCGTGGGCGTCATGCCGGCCACGTCCGGCTCCGACCAGCTGCGCACCCGGGTGCTGCCCATCATCCAGGCCAGCTATGGCGACCGCTTCTACATCAACGCCCTGCGCGCCGGCGTGTGGCTGCTCGATTCCGACGACAAGCGCCTGCGCTTCGGGCTGTCGGCCGACGCACGTTTCGGCTGGAAAGCCGAAGACGGCCGCCGCACCAAGGGCATGGAAGACCGGGATTTCGCCGTCGACGTGGGTCCGACCCTGCGCTGGCAGACCGACTACGGCACCCTCAACGCCCAGTGGGGCTTCGACGCCACCTCGGCGAGCAATGGACAGAACGTCCAGCTGCAGTTCGTGCGGGCCCTCGTCCGCGGGCAGGGGCTGCGCGTGAATGGCCTGGTGGGCGCCACCTGGAACAACCGCAAGATGAACCACTACTACTTCGGCGTCGCCCCCGCCGAAGCCACCCCCGACCGCCCCGCCTACACCGCCAGCTCGGGCACCCAGCTCCAGGCCGGCGTCAATGGCGCCTGGAGCACGGGCGGCAACGGCTCGGTGCTGTTCAGGCTGACGATCACCCGCCTCGGCGGCGCCCAGGCCGACAGCCCCATCGTCGAAACGCGCATCCAGCCTCTCGCCTACGCGGGCTACGGCTGGAACTTCTAGCCCCACCCACCGGGGGATGCCGGCCCGCCGAGCGCGGGTGGCAGCCCCCGGCATTTGCGGCTCGCGCACGCTGCGTACCCTTTCAGGATCACGCCTTCCGCCCGGCGCATCAGGTGCTGCCCCGCAGCCTGAACGCAACGCATCGGCCCACGCCCACGCCCACGCCCAGCCCCATGTGGGGTGACACGCCCCACCCCTGGGGCTTATCACCCGACGCACTGCTCACCACCTCCCCAGCCAGAACAAAAAACCCTTCCCGGCCAAGGCCTTGCCAAAGTCATCCGATTTCGGCACGGCACTTGCACAAGGCCTGTGGGCTCAGCGCCAACGACACAATAAAAAGGGAAAGGTCATCACCATGAACTTGCAGTTCACGCCAGCACGTATCGCCATCAGTCTTCTCGCCGCCGCGCTCGCCCCGGCCAGCCACGCAGCGTCGATCACCCTCGACAGCACCAGCTGGGCCGAAACCGGCACCAGCGGCCTGATCGCCGGCGACGGCACCGTCACCACCTCGCCCACCGGCAATGCGCAGTTCGGCTACGTGAGCACCTTCGGCGGGGTATCCGGCGTCTCGCCGCTGCTCCTCAAGACCGACGGCAAGGGCAATGAGGCGGCCAACAACGGCTCGACGGTCCGCTCCAGCGCCTTCAGCGCAGCCACCAGCGACACCCTGTCGCTGCTGTTCAACTACGTCTCCACCGACGGCCGGGGCTACGACGACTACGCCTGGGCCCGGCTGGTGAATGCGGCCTCCGGCAGCACCGCCGCGTGGCTGTTCACCGCCCGCAGCACCAACTCGGCACGGGGCAACGTGGTGCCCGGCGACGTGCTCAAGCGCCAGCAGGACAACAGCCTGCCGGACAAGCTCGACGCCGTACTCAACAACGGCGCATCGATCGGCTTTGACGTGGCAAGCACCGTGTGGGACCCCCTGGGCACCTCCAGCGGGTTCTGCTGGGATGCGGCGAACACCTGCGGCCCGTCGGGCTGGATTCACGCCGACTACACCTTCTCCGCCACGGGTGACTTCTTTTTGGAGTTCGGCGTCGTCAACTGGGGCGACGAAGCCTTCGACTCGGCGCTCGCCTTCGACTTCACGGGGCTGACCCGCGCCAGCTTCCCCGACGCCACCAGCACCGGCACCGTACCGGAGCCCACCACCGCGGCGCTCGCGCTCCTGGGGCTCGGGCTGCTGGCCCGACGCCGCCGGGGCTGATCCTCAGCCCTCGGGCGTGACGCCCCCACCATGGGCCTCACGCCTGCTTCGCCCGCGGCCCGTAGGCGCAATAGCCCGGCCGCGGCCCCACTTGCAGGTGCTTGCGGCAGGTGTCGGGGCGCTGCTCATACACCGTGCAGCGCCGCGTCACGGCACCGAGGAACAGACAGTCGCCGCTGGCCCGACGGGCCAGGGTGAAGATGCTGTTGCGGAAATTGAAATGCCCCACCAACCCGGCTTTGGTGAGCCGCCGGGCGATCTGCTTGGGCGCCTCGTGCTCGGCCTCGAAGGCGTCCACCACCTCCAGGCGCACCAGATCCGCCAGCCGGACCTCCACCGGCATCGTGCAGCAATTGGCCGCGCAGTCGTTGCACAAGCCGCTGCGATAGCGGGTCCAGGTGTTGAGACGGTCCACGTCCACGTTGAAGAAACCGGGGGCTGCCATTCAGATTTGCTCCAGACATCAGGACGTCCGCGCCCACCACCGGGAGCGGACGCGGGGGCAAAAGGACAGGGACCGCAGGCCATGGCAGCAATCCGACGGCCCTCACCACCACCTTCGCGCCGCCCAGAATGAGCAAATTTGATGTTTTTATCAAAAAAATCAATTTAGCCATAAAGACCGGACCTGTCGTGTCGTAATCGCCTCTTTGCCATAACCATTGCGCGCCTGGAATCAAGGCCACACTCCCGCCCCCCGGCGCGCGCACATTTGGTCGAGGATGAACCCAACATGCGACGAGCGTCCCTGAATCACACCTACCGCCTGGTCTGGAACGACCGCACCAACGCCTTTGTGGCAGTTGCCGAGACGACCCGGGCCCGGGGCAAGATGTCCCGCGCGGGCCGTGCGCTGCTGATCACCCTCGGGGTGGTCGCGGCCAGCGCGGCAGGCGCCACCAACCTGCCCACGGGCGGACAGATCGTGGCGGGCGCCGGCACCATCAGCCAGAGCGGCAACACCCTCACCATCACCCAGAACACCGCGAAGCTCGCCACCGACTGGCAGAGTTTCAGCATCGGCCAGGGCAGCCGCGTTAACTTCGTCCAGCCCTCGGCCAGCGCCGTGGCCCTCAACCGGGTGCTCGGCTCCGACCCTTCGGTGATCCAGGGCGCGCTCTCGGCCAACGGCCAGGTGTTCCTGCTCAACCCCAACGGCGTGCTGTTCACGCCCACCGCCCAGGTCAACGTGGGCGGCCTCGTGGCCTCCACGCTCGGGATGAGCAACAAGGACTTCCTTGAAGGCAACTACCGCCTGGAGGGCGCCAGCAGCAACGCCGTCATCAACCAGGGCAACATCACCGCGGCCAACGGCGGCAGCATCGCCCTCATCGCCGCCCGGGTCATCAACGACGGCGGCCTCACCGCCACCGGCGGCAACGTGCTGCTGGGCGCCGGCAATGCCGTGACCCTCGACCTCGGCGGCCCGGTGAAGCTGCAGGTCACCCAGGGCGCGATCGACGCGCTGGTCGAGAACGGCGGCGCCATCCGCGCCGACGGCGGCCTCGTCTATCTCACCACCAGGGCGGCCAACGCCCTGACCAGCGCCGTCATCAACAACACCGGGGTGATCGAAGCCCAGACCCTCGCCACCGGCGAGAAAGGCGAGATCCGCCTGATCGCCGACATGCAGTACGGCACCCTCAACGCCGGCGGCACGCTGGACTCCCGCGCGCCCAATGGCGGCGACGGCGGCTTCATCGAGACCTCGGCGGCCACCGTCAATACCCTGTCGGGCCTGAACGTCATGGCCGGCGCGGCCAGCGGCACCGGTGGCACCTGGCTGATCGACCCATACGACTACACCATCAACTCGACCGCAGCCAGCACCATCGGCACTGCCCTCAGCGGCGGCACCAGTGTCACCGTGACCACTCAGAGCAGTAACGCAAGCTACGGTGCCACCGGAGCCGGCACGGGCGACATCACCGTTGCCAGCGCCATCACCAAGACCGGCTCCGGCTCCGCCACCCTCACGCTGCAGGCCGACCACAGCATCATCCTGAACAGCAACATCACCGCCAGTGCCGGCGCGCTGAACATCGACCTCAGCGCCGCCAACGGCGCCGCGGTCACCACCGGCGGCGTCAACATCAACGGCAACCTCGACTCGAACGGCGGCTGGATCCGGATCGGCGGCGCCGGCGGCAGCCTGACCACCGCCCAGTCGTACGGCACCGGCTACGCCCTCAACCTCGACAGCAGCAACCCGGCCGTCCTGATCGGCACCAGCAAGAGCATCCTGTCCCGCGGTGGCGACATCACCATCAACGGCCGCTCCAACGCCACCACCGCCAGCTACGACGGCACCAAGGGCGGGGTGTACGTGAAGTCCGGCGCCACCGTCGACTCGGGCGGCGGCAGCATCTACATGAGCGGCGTCAGCACCGGCGACGCCAAGGAATTCGGCTTCGGCGTGGAAGCCAACTCCGGCACCGTCACCACCTTCAAGACATCCCAGACCACTGGCAACATCCGCGTCGACGCCCAGAACACCATCGACCCGCTGGGCGCCCTGGGCCTCGTGAACAACGGCAACCAGGCCCGCGTGCAGTTCATCGGCCCCTCCGTTGCCAACCTGCTGTTCCTGATCAACGGCTCCAGCAAGCTCGCCACCTTCACCATCCACCCGCCCTGCGGCTCGTCCTACCCCAACTGCGGCACGCTGGTGATCCCCGGCGGCAACGAGAGCTACACCAACGCCGGCTACCAGGTCGTCAACATGTCGACCGTGCCCCTCTACATCTTCACCAGCAGCGGCACCAAGGAATACGACGGCACCACCGCCGCCACCGGCCTCACCCTGAGCTCCCTCGGCGGCCCGGTCGGTTTTGCCACCGGCGACCTGGGCGCTCTCGACTTCGTCACCGCCAGCAAGAACGTCGGCAGCTACCCGTCGGTCAGCCCCACCGCCAGCAATCCGCTCAACTACACCTCGGGTGGCACCACCTACGCGGTCGGCTACTTCAGCAACGGCACCTACAGCATCACCCCCAAGCCCCTGAGCGCCGTCATCAGCAACAAGGTCTATGACGGCACCAACACGGCCTCCGTCTCGGCGAGCGGCGTCGTCGGCGGCGACAATCTGGTGTTCGGCTACACCGCCGGCACCTTCGCCGGCACCAGTGTCGGCACCTGGAGCGTCAACGTCTCGGGCATCACCCTCGGCGGCACCGACGCCGGCAACTACAGCCTGTCGGGCAGCACCTCCCTCACCGGCACCGCCAGCATCACCCAGCGGCCGGTCACGCTCACCGGCTCGCGCACCTACGACGCCACCAACACCGTCGCCTCGGGCATCTTCACGCTCGACAACGTCGTGAGCGGCGAAGACCTCGCCCTCAGCGGCAGCGGCACCGTGGCCGACAAGAACGTCGCCACCGGCAAGGCCGTCACCCTCGGCACCCTCGCCCTGGGCGACGGCAGCAACGGCACCGCCAGCAACTACAGCCTGGCGAGCGGCACCGCCGACATCACCAAGGCCGCGCTCACCGTCTCCGGCCTCACTGCCAACAACAAGACCTACGACGCGACCACCGCCGCCACCCTCACCGGCACCGCAACGCTGAACGGCGTGCTGCTCACCGATTCGGTCTCCGTCAGCGGAACCGCAACCGGCACCTTCAACACCAAGAACGTCGGCACCGGCAAGCCCGTCACCGCCAACCTTGGCGGCCTGAGCCTTGGCAGCACGGATGCCGGCAACTACGAGATCACCGGCGTCACCTCGCCGCTCACCGCCGCCATCACCAAGGCAGCCCTGACGATCTCCGGCCTCTCCGCCAACAGCAAGGCCTACGACACCACGACCGCAGCCACGCTCACCGGCACCGCCAGCCTCAGCGGCGTGCTGGGCAGCGATGTGGTCAGCCTCGGCGGTTCGGCCACCACCGGCACCTTCGACACCAAGAACGTCGGCACCGGCAAGGCCGTCACCGCCAACCTG
>NZ_CALAYQ010000016.1:0-11273 GCF_937894855.1 uncultured Zoogloea sp. | reverse complement strand
TGGGGCTGACGGCCCTTTTTGCGCTCGGCGTGCTGGTCGGGATGCTTGGGCGGGTACTCAGTGGCAACGCAGCCTGGCCGTCAGGCTGGCGGCTGCAAGCGGCGAATTGAATATTTCAGGGCCGACTAATTAAAATGCGTGTCGGGTTACGCTGCGCTAACCCGACCTACGGGACTTGCGAGCTGAAACGGCGCGCAGTAGATTGGGTGCGGGGAGCGGCAGCTTGGCGCAATTGATCCGGCGCTGCCTAATCGAAAACAGCCGGTTAGAAAAAATTCGTGCGGTTAGACGAAATTTGTCGGATGCATCACGTTATGCGCAACCGTCTTTCATCAAGGGTATAGAAATGAGCAAGTTGGAACCCAAAGAAGTTGTTGTCGGCTTGGTATCACATCTAGACCAAACGATGCTAACTCACGACCCTGATGTTCTCGATACACACCCACAAAAAGTGACAGAAATAAGACCATTTGTATGTGTACAAGTAGATGGTGAGAGATCTGTCTGGGCGCCATTAAGCAGCACATATCGTAGAGAGCGCCTTAAAATTAAGGACGAATGGCGTCAAGGCGGCATTGATATGTGGCGCAATAGAAAATGCTATCTGAACGATGGTGCCAATACCTACCACGGCCCAATCACCTCATTCATAGCCGCGTCAATTAGCGAGTTAACAACACCAGGCACCCGCTCACAAATGTCCCAAGAAGGCATTGATGCTGTATTGTCAGAAATTAAAAAACAAAAACAAAGGCGAATCAATGGAAGGGACGCATAACTTGGCGCTCAAGTCCAAGTAGGTCGGGTTAGCGCAGCGTAACCCGACACCTCTCCATGCAATATCGACGCGCATTCACTCCGGGCGGCGCTTTCTTCTTCACCCTCGTCACCGATTGCCGTTGCACTATTCTGGCGTCGGGCGAGGTGGGGCGGGAATAGGGCGCGAGGTACCGAAATGCATTGGCACTGCCCCTGCTGCGGTGTCGGGTTACGCTGCGCTAACCGACCATCTATCTTCTGCCCTTCCTCCCTTCGGCCTTTCCCTTCTCCGGCAACGGCGCCAGAAGTGCCTTGATGTCGTCCTCGCCGAACTTCACCGTGCCTTCGTGATCTTCAGCGAGGATGCCGGCGGCGAGGTCGGCTTTCTTTTCCTGCAGGGCGAGGATCTTCTCTTCGATGGAGCCGGCGACCACCAGCTTGTAGACGAACACCGCCTTGGTCTGGCCGAGGCGGTGGGCGCGGTCGGTTGCCTGGTTTTCGACGGCCGGGTTCCACCAGGGGTCGAAGTGGATCACCGTGTCGGCGGCGGTGAGGTTGAGGCCCACGCCGCCCGCCTTGAGGCTGATGAGGAAGACCGGCACCGGGCCGTCCTGGAACTGCCGGACGGGCGTCTCGCGGTCGGTGGTGTCGCCGGTGAGGGTAACGTAGGGGATCTTGCTGGCGTCGAGTTCAGCGGCGATGAGGCCCAGCATGGTGGTGAATTGCGAGAAAAGCAGCAGCTTGCGGCCTTCTTCCACCAGCTCGGGGAGCATGTCCATCAGCAGGTCGAGCTTGGCGCGTTCCTTCACCTTGGCGGCGGCGTCGGTGTGGATGAGTCGCGGGTCGCAGCACACCTGGCGCAGCTTGAGCAGGGCGTCGAGGATCACGATCTGGCTGCGGGCGTAGCCGCGGGCGGCGATCTCGTCGCGGATGCGTTCGTCCATGGTGGCACGCACGGTTTCGTACAGATCGCGCTGGCGGCCTTCGAGCTCGACGCTGCGCACGACGATGGTCTTGGGCGGCAGCTCCTTGGCGACTTCTTCCTTGCGGCGGCGCAGGATGAAGGGCGCGATGCGGCGGGCGAGGATGTCGCGGCGCACGGTGTCGCCGCGCTTTTCGATGGGCGTGCGCCAGCGGGCGGCGAAATCCTTGGTGTCGCCCAGGAAGCCCGGCAGCAGGAAATCAAACTGGCTCCACAGCTCGCCCAGGTGGTTCTCGAGGGGCGTGCCGGTGAGGCACAGGCGGTGCTCGGCCCGGAGGGTGCGCACCACCTGGGCGGCCTGGCTGGCGGCGTTCTTGACCGTCTGGGCTTCGTCGAGGATCAGCGAGTGGTAGGCGTGGGCGGCAAGCTGCTCGCGATCCCGCCACAGCAGCGGATAGGTGGTGAGGCACACGTCGTGGGCCGGGATCTTCTCGAAGTTGGCGGCGCGCCCGGTGCCGCGCAGGTTGAGCACGCGAAGCTGCGGCGCAAAGCGTTCGGCCTCGCGCCGCCAGTTGAAGACCAGCGACGTGGGCAGCACCACCAGCGCGGGCTTGTCGAGCCGGCCGGCGTGCTTCTCGGTGAGCAGGTGGGCGAGGGTCTGGGCGGTCTTGCCGAGGCCCATGTCGTCGGCGAGGATGCCGCCGAAGCCGTGGGCGCGCAGGTGCTGCAGCCAGGCCAGGCCTTCGAGCTGGTAGGGGCGCAGGGCCATCGCGAAGCCTTCGGGCGCGGCCACCGGGGCGATCTGGCCAGCGCCGCGGATGCGCTCGACCATCTTGTCGAGCACCGCCTGGGCGTCGCCCTGCCAGCCGTCGGCCAGGGCTTCGGCGAGGCGCGGGGCGTCGAAGCGCGACACCTTGATGCTCGCCGAGGGGCTGTCGAAGAGATCCACCAGCGTGCGCGCCAGGGGCTTGATGCGCCCGGCGGGCAGCGCGACGCGTTCGCCTTCGTCGAGCTGCACCAGCACCCGGGCGTCGTCGCTGATGGCTTCGAGCTGCTTGCGGTCGAGCCAGCGCGGATCCTGCTTGAAGACGGCGTGGAGCATGGGCGCGAGGTCGATGCGCCGGCCGTCCACCTCGATCCCCAGCGATACCTGCAGCCAGCCGTTGCCGTTGCCTTCGCCTTCGTCGGTGTCTGCGTCGGCGATGTCCACGTGCCAGTCGGTGGGCGTCAGCACCCGGTGGCGGAAATCCTTCGGGCAGTCGATCCGCCAGCCGGCCTCCCGCAGCGCCGGCGCGGCGAGGGTGAAGAAGTGGCTCCAGTGGGTTTCGCTCTCCAGGCCCAGCATGCCTTCCGGGCGCGGGCCGGTGGTCACCAGCCAGGCCGGCTTGACGGGCTGGAAGCCAGCGCCAAGCAGCGCCCGCCAGGCGGCCTCCTCGCGGGCCGGGTCGCGCTTGACGCGCACCGCGCGGCCGTCGGGCAGGGCGGTCACGTCGTGGATCGAGCCGGGTTCGAAGCGGGCCTCGCCGTAGGCAAAGGCGGGCACGGCCACGTCGTAGTAGCGCCCGGCGAAGTCCACGCCGTAGCCCCGGTGCTTGCGCCAGCTCCAGCACTGCAGGGTCTGCAGGTGGAGCAGCGGCTGGCAGGGGGCGTCGAGGAGCGGCAGCGCGGCGGCGCCGGGCTGCTGGGGCGCGGGCAGATCGGGCGCGACCTGGGACAGGGCGCGGGCCACCACGGGTAGCTCCACCGTCGACAGGGGCGGCAGGGCGAGCACCTCGTTGATGGCTGCGCCGCCGTCGATGGCGACCCGGCCGGCCTCACCGCGGATGGCGTCGAGGTACATGGGCGGATCGGTGCGGATGACCAGCTGGGCGGCGGGCTCGACCACCAGCCGGGCCTTCAGGCCGCCATCCACCGGGGCCCATTCGAGCAGCCCCGGTCGGGCCGGGCCGGCGACGATCAGGCTGATGCGGCCACTGTCGTCCAGCGCCACGCAGGTGCGGCCGGTGGCGAGGGCGGCTTCGAGCAGTTCGCGGCCTTCGGTGCCGCGCAGGGCCGGGCGCCCGTAGCCGCCGCCGCGCCGGCTCGTCTCGCGCAGCAGGCGGAACACCTGCATGTCCTCGTCGCGCACGAAGGACGGCGGCTTGAGGAGCGCCTGTTCGTAGTTGTACCACTCGCCGATGGCGCCCACCGGGTCGCCATTCGGGCCGAGGCGGGCCTTGAGCAGGCTGAACTCGATGTCCTCGGTGAGCCACGCCGAGCACAGGTAGAAGATACCTTCCTTGGCGGTGGCCGCCTTGCGTGGGGCGGTGGCCTTGTCGACGCGCTCACGGAGTGTTTTTGCCCAGTTGAGGATCTCGGCGCGGGGCTTGTCCACCAGTGCGCCCGGGCGGCGCGCGGCGAGGATCACCGCGGCGGCGTGCTTGCAGCGGTTGCCCACCGGGCAGGTGCAGCGGGTGGTGAGCTCGACGCTGCTCTTGCCGAAGAACTCCTTGCGGTCGACCCGCACCGTCACCCGGTAGGGGATGGGCTCGGTGCCCTGCACGAGGGCCTGGATCTGGTTGCCGGCGGTCTCGAGGTTGCGCACCCGCCCCACGTAGCCGCGGGCACGGGTCAGGGCGTTGGCCGAGAACAGTTCGCCCAGCAGGGTGTCATCGATCTGGGCGAGGAGGCGGGCGAGTTCCAAGGTGGCACCGGCAGGACGAAACCGGCGATTCTAGGCGCATGTGGCGATGCGCGAAACCCGTAGTCGAGCCCTATCCGGCGGCGTCGCGGCCGCTGTCGAGGCTGTAGCCGGCGGCATCGAGCAGCGCCGGCAGCGCTTCGGCCGCGCGCAGCCTGAACCGGAAGCTGACGCGCTCGGAAAGCGGGGTGCCGCCCGGGTTGATCTCGATGGTCGGGATGCCGTTCTCGATGGCCCACACCACCGGCCCGGCGATGTACGGAAAGGCGCTGCCGGTGCCCACCGAGATGATGAGGTCCGGCCCCGCTTTGAGCACCTGCTCGAAGCGATGCACGGCCTGGTCGGGCAGACTCTCGCCGAACAGCACCACGTCCGGCCGCAGCACGCCGCCGCAGTGGGGGCAGTCGGGCGGGATCGCCAGCCCGGCGTAGTTGTCCACGTGGCGGGCGCGGCCGCAGTCGATGCAGCGCAGCCGGCGCAGGGTGCCGTGCATCTCGATGACGTTGCGCGAGCCGGCGGCCAGGTGAAAGCCATCCACGTTCTGGGTGAGCACGGTGACGCCGCCGTGGAGCGCCTCCAGCCGGGCGATGGCAAAGTGCCCGGCGTTGGGATGGGCGCCGCGGCAGCTCGATTCGATCTGGGAAAGGTAGTGCCAGGTGATGTCCGGGCGGCGGGCGAACATCGCGCCCGAGAGCGCCTGTTCGATGGGCAGGCCGATGTCGGTGAGGGCGCCTTCGTACAATCCGCCCACGCCCCGGTAGGTGGGCAGGCCCGAATCGGCCGACAGCCCGGCGCCGGTGATGAACAGGATGCGCCGTGCGGTCGAAAGCAGGCGACCCGCGGCAGCGATCTGGTCGGCGTAGTCGGCTAAGGTTAGGCTTGTCATTTTTGTATCCGTAGGTTTGAAGCCGCTTACGGCAGCCCCGCGCGGGAAGTTCAGGCGCCATTCTGAGCGTCCCGGCATCGGGGTCAAGGGCCTGGCGGCCAACTCGATCTCCATCATGTGCCAGCTACTTGGAATGAACTGCAACACGCCGACGGACATCTGCTTTTCGTTCGCCGGATTTCAGGCCCGCGGCGGCCTCACCGACGTCCACCGGGACGGCTGGGGCATCGCCTTCTTCGAGGGCCGCGGGGTGCGCCTGTTTCTCGATCCCCAGGCCAGCAGCGCCTCGCCCGTGGCCGAGCTGGTGCGCAGCTACCCGATCCACTCCCTCAACGTCATCGCCCACATCCGCAAGGCCACCCAGGGCGTCGTCACCCTGGAGAACACCCACCCCTTCCAGCGCGAGCTGTGGGGGCGCTACTGGGTGTTTGCCCATAACGGGAACCTGAAAGGCTTCGCGCCCGAGCTGCGCGGCGATTTCCGCCCGGTGGGCCAGACCGATTCCGAGCTCGCCTTCTGCCACCTGATGGAAACCCTGCGGGCGCGCTTCCCCGAAGGCGAGCCGCCGCTGCCGGTGCTCTTCGCCGCCGTGCGCGAGATCGCCACCCAGATCGGCGCCAGCGGCGAATTCAACTTCCTGCTCTCCAACGGCGCCTTCCTGTTTGCCCACTGCGCCTCTCGGCTCGCCTACATCGTGCGCAAGGCCCCGTTCGCCAGCGCCCACCTGAAGGATCAGGACATCACGGTGGATTTCAGCGAGCTCACCACCGCCGGCGACCGGGTGGCCGTGGTGGCCACCACGCCCCTCACCGACAACGAATCCTGGATCACCATCGAGCCGGGCACGCTGATGCTCTTCGTCGATGGCGAGCCGGTGGATGCGGGCCCGGCGGGCACCGTCGCCTTCACCGGTAGCGGGCCGGCGAGCTGCGGATGATGCTGATGTCAAAATTGGTAAAAAACTCAAATTTTGCAAATTAAAGATGCAAGAATCGTCGATGATCTTTTGTGATCCATCCGGGCTAGAATCGCCGGATATCCTGTAAATACGCGGCCCTCACCCACCCATGCCGACCAGCGCCCCACAAGACTGCCCCCTGTGCTTCCCCGAGCGGGAGAACGTCCTCTGGCAGGACGCCAGCTGCCGCGTGATCCGCGTCGATGATCCCGACTATCCCGGCTACTGCCGCCTGATCTGGAAGGAGCACGTTGCCGAGATGAGCGATCTGTCGCCGGCCGAGCAGCGCCACTGCTTCAACATCCTGATGGCTGTCGAGGTGGCGCTGCGGGAATGCTTCAGCCCGGACAAGATCAACCTCGCCAGTTTCGGCAACGTGGTTCCGCATCTACACTGGCATCTGATACCGCGTTATCTCGACGATCGCCACTTCCCGCAGCCGGTGTGGGGTGTTGTCCAGCGCAAGGGCGGCAGTTCGCCGGCGCCTGTGGTCGATGACGCGCGTCTCGCCCTGGCCGTGCGCAACGCCATTGCCGAGCATCTTGCCGGCTGAACCCGGAGAATCCTTCCATGGCGGACAGCCCACAAACCTATCCCGATCTGCGCAGTGTCGAGCAGTACCGCAAGCTCCTGCGCAACCTGCACACGCTCAACGCGACCGAGAGCCACGCCACCCTGGTGCGGATGCTCGAAGGCCTGCTGGCCAGCCCCCTCGGCCCTGAAGAACAGCTCGAAGTCCTCGAATCCGCCCGCCAGACGATCACCTTCGTCCAGCACGAGATGTCGTCGCGCTACGCGGCCCACCCGCTGCCGCCCGACAGCCAGGAAGACGCCACCCTGCGCCAGGTGGTGCGCCTGTGGACGGCCCTCAGCACCGCCTACGCCCGCCTCGCCGAAAGCGGCAGCGGCAGCGACGAGTTCCGCGCCCAGTGGCCGCTGCTCGCCCAGCGCCGCATCCAGTATCTCGGCCAGGTCATCATCGAATATTTCCGCGCTCACCGGGCCGAACCCCCGGGCGCCTGGAAGGCCGTCCACGCCGCCTTCCTCGAGGCCGAACGGGCCGGCATCACCCACAGCCGGGTGATCGACCCCCTCAACAACACCTGGAAGGCCCAGAGCCCCGACGAGGCCTACATCGCGCTGCTGCTGGTGGACCTCACCAACCCCTACGGCCGCAACCAGCGCGAGCTCAACTGGATCTGCCGCTGGGCCCAGCGCTTCGCCCCCTACTGCATCATGCAGACCAGCTGGGAGAAGGACGACGCCCGCGCCTATGGCCTCGACCTCACCGAAGACCACGGCCTGCGCCCGATCGCGCTGATCGGCGCCCGCCCCGGCATGCGCCGTTTCGACGGCCACCGGCTGGCCGCCCAGATCAAGGCCATGCTCGCCGAGTTCAAGCAGGGCACCACGCCGGCATCATTGGGCCTCGGCGACGACTGCTCCCAGCCCGCCTGCGCGCGCCTGCTGGTGTCGCTATACCGCCCGTGGGGCATGTCGGCCGCCGGCCGGCGTTTCCCCCGCCGCAGCAAGAAGGGCGGCAACAAGATCTGCACCCACTGGGACGGCATCTGCCTGCTGGTCTCGGGCAAGGAATTCGCACCGCCCAACCGCCGCCAGACCATGGGCAGCCGCTACGACATCAACGTCATCACCTTCGGCGCCCGGGTGGACGACGAGGTGCCCGACGTCATCAACCCCGAAGCCGAGGTGCTGCGCCGGGGCTTCGGCCTCGACGACTGGCAGACGGTCGATCATTCGGTGTCGGGCTTCCGCATCCAGCGCAAGCACCCGGGCCAGCGCATCGAGCACCACCAGCTGGTGGGCATCAAGCCGAGCGACGGCAGCCAGTATCTGCTGGGCCAGGTGAGTTGGCTGATGTACGAACCCGACGGCACGCTGATGGCCGGCATCCATCTGCTGGCCGGCCTGCCGTCCACCGTGGCGGTGCGCCCGACCGGGGTGAACATCAACGCCAACGAGCCCTTCTCCCAGGCCTTCATGCTGCCCGAGATCGCGGCGATGCGCGCCCCGGCGACCATCGTCCTGCCGGGCGGCTGGTTCCACGCCGACCGGGTGATCGAGCTGCATCAGGGTGAATCGCGCCAGGTCCGGCTCACCAACCTGGTGGCTCGCGGCACCAACTTCGACCAGGCCACCTACGAGGTCGTCAACGTCTGACGCCGGGCAGCCGCCCAACAAAAAAGGGTGAGCCGCGGCTCACCCTTTTTTGTGTCAATCCACCAGCCGGCGCGTGGGGAAGCTGGCGGTGAAGCGGCTGCCCCGGCCTGGTTCGCTGTCGATCAGCAGATCGCCCTGGTGGCGGCTCAGCACGTGCTTGACGATCGCCAGCCCCAGCCCGGTGCCGCCGGTCTCCCGGGAGCGGCCCCGGTCCACCCGGTAGAAGCGTTCGGTGAGGCGCGGGATGTGCTCCGGCGCGATGCCGATGCCGTCGTCCTCCACGCTGTAATCCACCACCGCGCCGCGCTGGCGCCAGCTGATGCGGATGTGGCCGCCCGCCGGGGTGTAACGCACCGCGTTGATCGCCAGGTTGGCGAGCACGCTGTAAAGCTCCTTGGCGTTGCCCAGCAGGTGGGCCTTGGGCGGGCATTCGAGGTCGAGGGTGTGCCGGCCGGCAGAAACCACCGATGCCTCCTGGTACACCTCTTCCAGCAGCGCCACGATGTCCACGGGCTCTTCGTGGGCCACCGGGGCGCCGCTTTCCAGCGCCGACAGGGTGAGCAGATCCTGGATCAGCCGCTGCATCCGCCCGGCCTGCTCGAAGGCGAGGCCCAGGTAGTGGCGGATGTCGTCCGGCTCCAGATCCTCGAGCCCGTCAATCAGGGTTTCGAGAAAGCCCATCACCACCGTGAGCGGCGTGCGCATCTCGTGGGACACGTTGGCCACGAAATCCCGCCGCATGGTTTCCAGGCGCTGGCCCTGGGTGATGTCCTCAGACAGCAGCAGGCGCATGTCCTCGCTGAAGGGCACCACATGGACCATCAGCGTGCGGCTGGTGGGCCGCCCGAGGGTGACGGTCAGCGGCTCGGTGTAGTTGCCTTCCTTCAGGTAGCGGACGAAATCCGGCTGGCGCACGATGTTGGTCACCGGCGCGCCCTGGTCGCGGGTCTGGTCGAGCCCGAACTGCTGCTCGCCCTGGTGATTGACCCACTCGATGGTGTTGGTGTCGGACAGGAACATCAGCCCGTGGGGCATTGCCTGGCTGGCTTCGCGGAAGCGTTCGAGGGCCGCGGACAGGCGTTCCTGGCGGCGTGATGCAGTGCGCGCCCGCAGATTGACCTCGGCGAACACGTTGTCCCACAGCCCGAAGGCGCGGGGCAGCGGGGCCGCCTGCTCCACCGGCGTGCGCAGCCAGCGCACCAGCTTGAACAGGTTGTTGATGTGATAGACGCCGGCCGCCAGCAACAGCGCCGAGAACGCCAGCAGCCCGGCGATGGCGCCGAAAAAGAAGCCCGTCGCTGTCGCCACGATGGCGATGGCGACCAGCACGGACAAAACTGCAACGCGGATGTAACTGATGGGTCGGACTGCAGCGACCCCTTCTGCAAGATTTTCCGTCACGGGCTATCGCACCGATGCTGCTTCCTGCTGGGTGGAGAAACGGTAGCCACTGCCGCGCACCGTCTGCACGAGGCTGTCGTGGCCGGAAGGTTCAAGGGCGCAGCGCAGGCGGCGGATGTGCACATCGACGGTGCGCTCCTCGACGAAAACGTGGTCGCCCCACACCTGATCGAGCAGCTGGGCGCGGGAGTGCACCCGCTCCGGGTGGGTCATCAGGAAGTGCAGCAGGCGGAACTCGGTCGGGCCGAGGGTGATCGGGTTGCCGCCGGCGGCCAGCCGGTGGGTGGCCGGGTCGAGGCGCAGGCCGCCCAGGTCCACCGCGTCTTCGGTGGTTTCCGGGGCGCGGCGGCGCAGCACGGCCTTGATGCGGGCCACCAGCTCGCGGGGCGAGAAGGGCTTGGTGATGTAATCGTCGGCGCCGGATTCGAGGCCCAGCACCTTGTCGGTCTCTTCGCCGCGGGCGGTGAGCATGATGAGCGGAATGCTGCGGGTACGTTCCTCGCCGCGCAGGCGCTTGGCGAACTCGACGCCGGACATGCCGGGCAGCATCCAGTCGAGGAGGATCAGGTCGGGCAGGGCGTCGCGGACGATGCGCTGGGCCGTCTCGGCATCGCCGGCCCGGACCACATGGTGGCCCGCCCGCATCAGGTTGGCGGCGATCAGTTCCTGGATGGCGGGCTCGTCTTCGACGAGCAGGATCGTGGCGGGCATGTAAACCTCGGTGGGAATCACTGGGACGCCGGCAGTCTATTTCAGCTAGTTTACCTTTTCATGACAGGTCATCTGGCTGAAATGCGTGATCCGGCGCGCCAGATGGCGCCGGCGGGAGGGCGAAGGAAGCGCCTTCGCGTATCATTGCAGGCTGAACATTATTTGATGACGGAGCCTCCCATGGCCGGCCTTCACAAGGACGATCCGCTTCCCACCGAGATCAAGCTCCACCAGCTTTCGCGCATCATGGAAATCGCCTTCGACGACGGCAAGCGCTTCGAGCTGAGTTACGAATTCCTGCGCGTGTACTCGCCTTCCGCCGAGGTGCGCGGCCACGGCCCCGGCCAGGAAGTCCTGCAGCTGGGCAAGCGCGACGTCGAGATCCAGCGCGTCGAGCCGGTGGGCAACTACGCGATCCGTCCGGTGTTCTCCGACGGCCACGACAGCGGCCTGTATTCGTGGGATTACCTCTACGACCTGGGCGAGCGCCGCGACGAGCTGTGGCAGACCTACCTGCTGCGCCTCGAGACCGAAGGCGGCAGCCGCGACCCGGCCGACCTGCCGCCGCCCGCGCCCAAGGCCGGTGGCTGCGGTCACCACCACTGAACAACCGATTCCCGACTCCGATCATGAACGACAAGACCACCCACTTCGGCTTCCAGCAAGTGGCCGAATCCGAAAAGGCGAGCAAGGTCCGCGGCGTGTTCTCGTCCGTCGCCAGCAGCTACGACGTGATGAACGACCTCATGTCCTTCGGCCTGCACCGCCTCTGGAA
>NZ_CALAYQ010000015.1:0-11272 GCF_937894855.1 uncultured Zoogloea sp. | reverse complement strand
TGCGCTGCGAAGAGGGCCGAATTATAAAGAACTATCAGAAGACGTCAAGAGGTTTCTTTCGACAATGCATTTTGACGTCGCCAAGGTGAAGCACACACACCCTGATCCCGCGGACGTCTGTGGAGCGCACCCGATCCGCGACGCCTCGCTACACCGCGGTGGCCACACACATATATGTATTTCTGGCCGACAACGAAGACACCGCAAACAAGACTAGCCCAGACCGGCCCGCCAAATTACAATGCGAGCCTCTCGCGGACGTGGCGGAATTGGTAGACGCACCAGATTTAGGTTCTGGCGCCTTTGGTGTGAGAGTTCGAGTCTCTCCGTCCGCACCAGCATCTCAAGCCTCAATCGAGGCATCTTCAAGCACGCAGCTGCGCCCCACTACAGGGTTGCTGCGGCTTCCAGCCTGACTCCCAAGGCGAACTCAGACTTCCTCGCAACAACTCCAACGCCGTCCCCAGGGGTGGCGCTCCAGCACTTCAGGCAACGCACGCGCGATCAGGAGCGGGCGGCCCCTTCCTCCTCCGGCTCGTCACGGAAGCTCGTCGCGATTTCCGCAAACTTGCCGGCGACCTGCTCAAGCGCATCGACAATATCCGGATCGAAGTGGCGGCCACGTTCGGCTAGCATCATGAAGATCGCCTGCTCGTGGGGAAACGGCGGCTTGTAAACCCGTCTTGAAATAAGTGCATCGTAGACATCCGCCACCGCCATCAGCCGGGCCGACAGCGGGATCGCATCGCCCGCGATACCCTGAGGATAGCCGCTTCCGTCCCAGCGCTCATGATGGCCGTAGGCAATCTCGGCGGCGTAATGGAGGAAAGGTGCGTCAATCAGGCCGCCGAGGGCGTCCTCGGCCTGCTGGATCGCATCGCGGCCGGATTCGCAATGCCGCTGCATGATCACCCACTCTTCCGGCGTGAGCTTGCCGGGCTTGAGGAGAATCGCGTCCGGCGTGGCGACCTTACCCACATCGTGGAGCGGCGCCGACTTGAAGAGTTGCTGGATCACGTCGTCGTTGAGATCGCAGGAGAAGCGGGGATGGTCACGCAACGCCTCGGCAAGGATCCGGACGTAATGCTGGGTCCGGCGGATGTGATTGCCGGTTTCGTTGTCGCGCGCCTCGGCCAGGGCACAGAAGGCGGTGATGGTGGCGGCCTGGGCAGCGATCACTTCCTGCTTGCTGGCAACGAGCCTGCGGGCCTGCTCGCTGATCTCCGCGGTGCGCTCGGCGACCATCAACTCCAGATCGGCATTACGGCGCTGGAGCGCCCGGGTTGCCTTCGACAGCGCCAGATGCGTTCTGACACGAGCCAGCACCACGGGCGGCGACACCGGCTTGTGGATGAAGTCTTCCGCGCCAAGGGAGAAGCCCAGTTCTTCGTCTTCAGGGCGATCGAGACTGGTCAGGAACATCACCGGGATGGACCGAGTCGATTCGCTGGCCTTGAGGCGCCGGCAGACTTCGAAACCATCTAGCTCCGGCATCATCACATCGAGCAGGATCAGATCGGCCGAGCCGCCTGCCTCGAGAAAGCCGAGGGCTTCGACGCCGTTGTTGGCCGGATGCACATCGTAGTGCTCGGACAACACGTCCTCTAGAATCAGGAGGTTGTCGGCCTGATCGTCGACCACCAGCACATGAGCACGCTGTTTCATTCCCCGCCCCCGGGATTCGGACATATCGGTTGCAATCATCGATGCTTCATCACGCAAGCCAGCTTGGCGTGCGGTACAAAACCATTTCCATGAGCCTGATCTTCAGTTTTCCGCCAGTCTCGGCACCATCGGCCACGACCCTGATCTTGGGTAGCATGCCCGGCGAAGCCTCGCTCCGCGCCCAGGAATATTACGCCCATCCACGAAACCTATTCTGGAAGATCCTCGGCGAATTGATCGACGCCAACCCGGATCTCCCCTACCCCGCCCGACTCCAGAAACTGACTGGCGCCGGGCTGGCCCTGTGGGACGTGCTGCAAAGCTGCAAACGTGAGGGCAGCCTGGATGGCGACATCGATCCGCACTCCATCATCCCCAACGATTTCGCGACCTTTTTTGCCTCGCATCCCCGCATCGAACAGGTGTTCTTCAATGGCGCCATGGCAGAGACAAGTTTCCGGCGCCATGTACTCAAGCAACTCCCGGCGGATACAACCCGGTCGATGCGCTTCACGCGCTTGCCATCCACCAGCCCGGCCAACGCCGGCTTCAGCTACGCCCGGCGCCTCGAAGCCTGGCGACAGATCATCACCGCCAACAAGGCAGCTCAGGTCTCCTTGACGTAGACCCCAGGCGCGTCAGCAAGTGCCGGGAACGCATCGTTCGCCACCGGGCGTGCCGCCACCAGTTCGCCGCTCTGGGGCTTGAGCCACGCCATCCAGTCGTCCCACCAGCTGCCCGGCTGGGCTTCGTGGGCGGCGTGCCAGTCCTCGGCCTTATCCGTGCGGCGCGCCGGGCCCACCCGGTAGCTGCGCTTGGGTGGCTTGACCGGCGGATTAACGATGCCGAGGATGTGGCCGGAACTCGACAGCACGTAGCGCTTCGGGCCGCTCACGTAGTTCATGGTGCGGAAGGTCTGGCGCCACGGGGCGATGTGGTCGTCCTCGGCCGACACGGCATACACCGGCTGGGTGATCGCGCCCAGATCAATGGGCTCACCGGCCACCACCAGGGCGTCCTTCTCGATCAGCTTGTTGTGCAGGTAGAGCTCGCGCAGATACCAGGCGTGCATCGCGTAAGGCATGCGCGTGGTGTCCATGTTCCAGTAGAGCACGTCGAAGGGCGGCGGCGTTTCGCCATACAACCAGCCGTGCACCACGTAATGCCAGATAAGGCTGTTGGAGCGCAGCAGGCGGAAGGCGGACGCCATCTCGGCGCCATCCAGGTAGCCCTTGCGCTCCATGTTCTGGGTGAGGAAGCGGATGCTGCCCTCGTCAACAAAGACCTCGATGTCGCCCGGCTTGTGGAAATCCACCAGCGTGGTGAATAAGGTCCAGTGGGCCACGGGCATTTCTTCGGGTTTGAAGTGGCGGTTCGCCCAGGCCATGTAGGTGGATAGCGCCGTACCGCCGATGCAGTAGCCCACCGCATGCACCTGGGCCGCGCCGGTCAGGCCGCGGGCGGTGTCGATGAGCGGCTGGATGCCTTCGGTGAGGTAATCGTCGAAGCGCACGTCACGCATGTCCTCGCCGGGGTTCTTCCAGCTAGTGATGAACACGTCGAAGCCCTGGTCGACCAGGTAGCGGATCATGCTCTTCTTCGGGTTGAGATCGAGGATGTAGAACTTGTTGATCCACGGGGTGACGATGACGATCGGTGTCTCGTGCACCTTGGCCTTGGTCGGCGTGTAGTGGATGACCTCCAGCAGCCGGTTGCGGAACACCACCTTGCCCGGCGTCGTCGCGAGGTTCTCGCCGACCTTGAAATCGCCCGGGTCGGTCATCCGGATGTTGCCGGCCGACAGATCATCGAGAAAATTGCGGAAACCCTGAACGAGGCTCTCGCCATTGGTTTCAATGGCCTTGCGCATCGCCACCGGGTTGGTCAGCAGGAAGTTCGACGGCGCCATCGCGTTGAGGGCGTTCCGCCACCAGAACGCAGCCCGCCGGCGGTCCTTCTGCGAGAGCCCCGGCGTTTCGTAGAGCATGTCCTGGAAGTGCCGGGTCATCAGCAGATACCACTCCTTGACCAGATCCCAGGTCGGCGACTCGGCCCACACCGGATCGACGAAACGGCTGTCGTCGTCCACCGGCCGGACGGGGTCGGCGCTGGGCAGGCCGACGATCCGGCGCATCGAATGCCACTGGAGCGCCCACAGGCTGTTCGACATGCGCCCGAGCGCCTCGGCGAGTTCCTGGGGATGGGCCATCCAGGCCAGCTGGGCATGCACCAGCGGCGCCGTCATGCCCAGCGGGTCGACGGACGACTCCACCGAATCGTGCAGCTGGCGCAGCGACTTGCGTGCGACATCGATGGGAGGAACGGGATCGTGGCGGGGCATGGTGACAACTCCTTCATATTTTTTGGCCCGGAATCCGGACCTGAACGGCATGTCTGCCGTCAGACAAAATCGTGATCCAAGCAGGTTTCAGTTCGATTGACATTCGTCAATCCGGTTGCGAACATGGGTCGCCATATAATTAGAAAGCCCACCCCGAAGGCCCACCCTCACCAAGGAGTGACAGCATGTTCCGCAACATCCTCGTACCCACCGACGGCTCCGAACTTTCCACATCCACCGTCGCGCGCGCCATCGACTTCGCCAAGGAAGCCGGCGCGAAGCTCACCTTCTTCTACGCCCAGCCCGATTTCCCGACGCCGATCTACGGTGAAGGCGCGCTGTTCGACCCGACAACCCCGGAGCAGTTCAGTCGCGCCGCGGCAGCCGAAGCCGAAAAGATCCTCGGCCTCGCCAAAGCCGCTGCCGACGCCGCCGGCGTGAGCTCGATCGGTGACACCGTCATCAGCGAGGTGCCGTTCGAGGCCATCATCGCCTCGGCCGAGCGCAACCGCTGCGACCTGATCTTCATGGCCTCCCACGGCCGTCGTGGCCTGAGCGGCCTCCTGCTCGGCAGCGAGACCCAGAAGGTCCTCACCCACAGCAAGATCCCAGTGCTCGTGTATCGCTGATACGCTCCGCGCCACTCACCGCAGTCCGATCCGCCCGGTCGGCGCCCCACGGCGTCACCGGGCGTTGTATTTGGTGGGCGGGATGCCGTCAGGCGACGGCAAAAAAGAAAAAGGTCAACCATGTTGACCTTTTGTAATCCCTCGCCACGCCGTCGCTTCAATCCCCCTGCTGCCGGATCCACGCCTCAAGCGACGCCGCGTTCATCGGCTTGCCGTAGAGGAAGCCCTGCATCTCCTTGCAGCCCATGTCCTGCAGCAGCTGCGCCTGGCTCTCGGTTTCCACGCCCTCGGCGGTCACCTCCAGCCCGAGGCTCCGGGCCAGCTTCACGATCATCGTGGCGATGCAATCCTCGGCGGTTTCCGGGGTCAGCTCACGCACGAAGGCGCGGTCGATCTTCACCCGGTCGAAGGGCAACCGGTTGAGGCTGCCGAGGGATGAGAAGCCACAGCCGAAGTCATCCACCGCCACGCGCAGCCCCAAGGCCTTCAGCTCGCGCAGTTGCCGGGCGACGGACTCCGGGTCTTCCATCGCCACCGATTCGGTGATCTCCAGCTCCAGCCGCTTCGGGCTCACGCCAGTGGAGGCGATCACCCCGGCGATCTTGGCCACAAAATCCGGCTCGCGGAACTGGGCCGCCGAGATGTTGATGCCCACCCGGAACGGCGGCAGGCCTTCGCGATCCCAGCGCACGATCTGGCGACAGGCCTCGGCAAACACCCAGTCGCCGATGTCGACGATCAACCCAGTGTACTCGGCCAGCGGGATGAACACCTCCGGCGACACCGCCGCGCCATTGGGCTTGACCCAGCGGATCAGCGCCTCGCAGCCCACCACCTGGCCGCGGGTGGGCGACACCTGCGGCTGGTAGTGCAGCTCCAGCCCACGCCCCAGGTTGAGGTCGGAGCGCAGCTCGTTGAGCAACTGGACGCGGTTCTGGGTGTTGGCTTCCATCTCGGTCGAGAAGAAACGCCAGTGCTGGTCGCCTTCCTGCTTGGCGTGGCTGAGGGCCAGATTGGCACGCTTGAGCAGTTCCACCGCCCCGCCCTGCACCGACGCCACATCCACAAAGCCGGCCCGCGCCCGCATCGGAATCGAGTGGCTGCGCACATGGAAAGGCGCGGCAAACACCTCGAGGATTGCCCCGGCGCCCCGCGCGTCCGGTTGCCAGCACACGCCGAAGGCGTCGCCCGCAACCCGCGCCACCAGCGCCCCCTCACCCACGTGGGCCTGCAGCCGGCGGGTTACCTCCACCAGCAGCAGATCGCCGCTGCGATGGCCGAGGGCGTCGTTGAGCTCGGAGAAACGCACGATGTCGATGATCCCTAGCATCCACCCGGCTGGCGTCAGGCTGGGCAGGCGCTCGTCGAGTCGGTCGAGGAAGCGCGTGCGGTTGGGCAGGCGGGTGAGTTGATCGAAATACGCGAAGAAATTGAGACGCTCGAAGAGCACCACGTTCTCGAAGCCGATGCGCAGATTGACGCACAGCACTTCGATCACCTGGCGGATCAACGCGCTGGACACCGGCGGCAGGTCGAGGTGGATCAGCGCCTCCTTGCCGTAGCTGCTGCCAAGGTAAAGGCAGCACGCCTCACCTTCGAAGACATGCCCACGGCGGGCCAGCCCCTGGCGGAACGACGCCCGGAGCGGCGTATCGCCCAGCGCCAGCGTCGGCTGCCCGACCAGACCGCCGTAGCGCCCGCTGGCCGCCAGCACGCCCAGCGATTCCTGGTCGCCCTCCCCGTCCCGCCAGTCGATCGGGCCGATGAAGGCTGCGTCCACCTGTGTGCCCAGGAGGGCCGTCAGGTGACCGAGGGCCGCATCGGCAAACGAGCGCACATCCCGCGGAGTGAACAGCTGATTGCCGGCCTGGATCAGGAACTCGAGGCCCTTGCGGCTGGCGTGGAGTTCGCACAACTGCTCGTAGGAGCGGATCGCCGCGGTGAGCGTCGTGACGAGCCGGGTGTGCGTAAGCTCGGCCTTGGTGCGGTAGTCGTTGATGTCGTATTCGCGGATCACGCTCAGCTCGGGCGCGTAGCCCGGCTGGCCGGTGCGCAGGATGATCCGCACGTCGGACAGACGCAGTTCCTCGCGGATCACCCGGACGAGATCCAGCCCGGCATCGTGGCGTTCCATCACCACGTCGAGGAGGATCACCGCCACGTCGCCGACCCGCCCGAGCGTCTCGCGGGCCTCGGCGGCGGAATAGGCGTGCCGCAGTTCGAGACTGCGCCCGCAGAACACCGCGCCCTGGAGCGCGAACTCGGTGGCCTGATGCACTTCCGCATCGTCGTCAACCACCAGCACCTTCCAGCAATCGGGGCTGAAAGCCGATGGCGCCGGGCTCTCGTCGTCGAGAAACTCAACCAGCTCGTCAGTGCAGGGCGAAGCGGAGATATTCATTTCCAGTAAATCCGGGCGCCGCGTGCCGTCGGCACTCTTACGGTCAATGTACCGGTAACGGCACAGGAACGACCCGGCTTTAACCCTAAGTGGAAGTACGCTGTCCGGTCTTCCGGCCCTCGCCGAATCGGCGCAGAATCTTGCGGAAAGGCGCATTGCGCGCGCATACCACCACTTTACGGAGGCCTCCCATGAGCACCCTGGAACGGCTTGGCAGCCTGGACATGACCTGGCTGCAGATCGAGCAGCGCACCAACCTGATGCAGGTCGTCGGCGTGCTGGTGCTCGCCACGCCCCTCGACGGCGCAGCCCTCGTCGACTGCCTCGCCACGCGCCTGCTGCCGATGGAGCGCTTCCGCCAGCTCGTGCTGCGCGACACCGCCGGCGCCATCTGGGAAAGCGCGCCGGTCGATCTCGACGCCCACATCACCACCGTCAACCTGCCGGCGGACGACCACGCCGCCGGCCTGAGGGCGCTGATCGGCGAACTCGCCGCCACGCCCCTCGACCCCGCCCGGCCCCTGTGGCACCTGCACCTCGTGCCCGACTACCAGGGCGGCAGCGCGCTGATCGCCCGGGTGCACCAGTGCATCGCCGACAGCATCGCGCTGATCCGCGTCCTCCAGTCCCTCACCGACGCCAGCCCCACCGCCGAACCGCCCCTGCCGCCCGAGGCGCCCAATTTCTTCGACCGGCTGTGCGCCCCGCTCACCGACGCGGTGATCGACGGCATCAAGCTCTCCGGCGCGATCTGGGCCCGCTACCTGAGCCTGCTCTTCAACCCCACCCAGGTGTTCGACTACGCCCGCGCCAGCACGGCCCTCGCGCTGGAGATCGGCAAGCTCGCCGGGCTGCATGACGACAGCCACACCTTCCTGAAGGGCGAGCCGAAGGGCATCAAGCACGTGAGCTGGAGCGTGCCGATCGCCGAGTCCACCGTGGCAGCCATCGCCCAGGCGCGGGAGACAACCCCCAACGCCGTGCTGCTGGCGGCCCTCAGCGGCGCGCTGCACGGATACCTCAGCCGCCAGGGCGAGCGGACCACCGGCACCGAGCTGCGCACCCTGATGCCCGTAAACCTGCGCAGCGAGGACACGCCGGACGTGCTGGGCAACCGTTGGGGATTCATGCCGCTGGAGCTGCCCGTGGGCATCGCCGACCCGCTCGACCGGCTGGCCGAAACCCACCGGCGCGTCGCCCACTTCACCGAAACCTACGACGCCCAGCGGGCGCTGGGCATCTTCAGCCTGATCGGCCAGACCCCGCGGGCGGTGCAGCTGCAGGCGCTCAAGCTGCTGGCGACCAAGAGCACCGCACTGCTGTGCCACGTGCCGGGTGCCCACGAGCCGCGCTTCCTGGCCGGTACGCGGATTGTCGAACAGATGTTCTGGAGCCCGCCGTCGGGCGACCTGGGCCTCGCCGTCAGCATCGTGAGCTACAACGGCAGCTACCAGGTGGGGCTGCTGGCCGACACCGCGATGGTGCCCGCCCCGGCCGCCATCACCGACCAGATCCAGGCCCAGCTCGACGCCCTCGGCGCCAAGGCTCCGCGCCGGCGCAAGGCCCCGGCCTGACGGCGCTCAGCTGCGGCGCGGATCGAAGGCGTCGCGCACCACGTCGGCAAACAGGTTGGCGGCCAGCACCAGCACGAACATGAAGATGAAGGCCGCCACCAGGCTCCACCACACCATGGGCTCCCGGGCGAGCTCCATCCGGGCGGCGTTGATCATCGTGCCGAAGCTCACCGTGCCCGGATCGACGCCGATGCCCACGTAAGAGAGCACCGCCTCGGCCAGCACCAGGCCCGAGAAATCCATCACCAGCGCGATCAGCACCAGATGCATCAGGTTGGGCAGCACGTGGCGGGCCAGGATGCGGGTGGTGGACACGCCAAACGCCCGCGCCGCCTGCACGTACTCCAGCTCCCGCAGCTTCAGAGTCTCGCCCCGCAGGAGCCGGCACAAGCCCGTCCAGCTGGTCATCCCGAGGATCACGCACAGGGCCAGCAGGCGCGCATCGGCCCGCTCGGCCGCCGTCTCGAACCAATGGGGATGGGTGTCGATCACCACCTGCATCATCAGCACCGCGGCCGCGATCAGCAGCACGCCGGGGATCGAGTTGAGCACGGTGTAGAGGTACTGGATCACGTCATCCACCCAGCCGCCCAGATAGCCCGCCATGATGCCCAGCGCCACCGCCAGCGGCAGGGTGACGAGGGTCGTGAGGGTGCCGATGACCAGCGCCGTGCGGATGCTCTTGAGGGTCAGGAAGAGGACGTCCTGGCCGACCTTGTCGGTGCCGAACACGTGATATTCGACCGCCAGCGCCGCCAACGGGCCGGCCAGCAGGGCCACCACGCCCACCGTGGCCAGCACCGAGCGCCACGCCAGCCCGCCCTTGCCGCGCCAGATCGCCCGCCAGGCCGCGCCAACCGGCACCCGCCGCGACCGGGCCACGCCCGCCACCAGCACGCCCGCCAGCGCCACCCAGCCCACGGCGGCTGCCGCAAGGCCGATGCCGACGCGCCCGAGGATGTCGCCGGTCTGGTCTTCGGGATACTTGAGGCTGCTGCCGCCAAACTTCAGCCGGGGGAATTCCCGGCGCTGGGTGCCGTCCGGCCCTTCCAACGTCTGCTTGGCGAAGAGCTGGTAGGCCAGCGGCGCCGAGTAGGTCTTCTCGACCCGCGTGCGCAGCGGCGCGGCCACCGCGTCGAGGGCGCTGCGCACCTCGGTGGATAGCTGCGCCTTGTCGCCCGATCCGCCGGCCGGCGCGAGGCGCTCCCGGTAGTGCAGGCTATCCACCACGCCCACCAGCAGGAACATCGCCAGCACGGTGAGCGAAGCCATGCCCACGCTGCTCTCCCCCACCCGACGCCAGGCGTCGCGCATGGGTTCGCTGCGCCGGGCGCTCCACGCCGCAAGCAGCACGCAGGCGATGAGGCCGAAAAGCAGCAGATCGGTCCACAGGACCACAGGCTGGAATCCCATCAATCCAATTCTCCATTGCGCCGCACGCC
The DNA here is from genome assembly GCF_937894855.1 of uncultured Zoogloea sp. NCBI lineage: Bacteria > Pseudomonadati > Pseudomonadota > Betaproteobacteria > Rhodocyclales > Zoogloeaceae > Zoogloea > uncultured Zoogloea sp. The sequence goes on along the minus strand of NZ_CALAYQ010000015.1, from coordinate 1,220 downwards.
ACCCGTGACGTATGACGCCAGAGGCACGGACGAGGCCGGCTGCGCGCGGCCGCTCCGAAGCGGCCGGCCTGCCCCCCAGTGGGGGGAGGCGCCGCAGGCGCGTCGGGGGGCGTCCATCACTCTAGCCTCACCCGCGGATCGACCAGCGTGTACGACAGGTCGGTAAGGATCAGCCCCGCGATGTAGAGCAGCGATCCGATGAACACCATCGCCCGCACCACCGGAAAATCCTGGGCGTTGATGGCGTCGATGGTGTAGCTGCCGAGGCCCGGGATGCCGAAGAAGGATTCGGAGATCAGGCTGCCCATGAACAGCGTCGGGATCACCACCACCACGCCGGTGAGGATGGGGATCATGGCGTTCTTCAGCACGTGGCGGAACAGCGCCTGAAGTTCCGACAGGCCCTTGGCCCGGGCGGTGCGCACGTAATCCTTGCCGGCCTCTTCAAGAAAGATGGTGCGATACCAGCGGGCGCTGCCGCCGATGCCCGAGATCACCCCGATCACCACCGGCAGGATCAGGAAGCGCCACGAATCCAGCCCGCCGCCATAGCCCGAGATGGGCACCAGATGCCACACCTTCGACACCAGCCACTGACCGCCGATGATGTAGAACAGCCCCGAGATCGACATCATCGCCACGCACATCACCACCCCCGCAAAATCCAGATAGCTCGCCCGGAAGAACACCAGCAGCAGCGCCAGCGACACCGTGACGAACAGCCCCAGCACGAAGGTCGGCAGCGCGATGGCCAGCGACGGGCCCATGCGGGTCTTGATCTCGGTGGCAATGTCGCGCCCGTCGTCGGCCCGGCCAAAATCAAAGGCGAACATCTTGAGGGACTTCTCGAAGAAGATGGTGTTGGTGAGCTTGTCGGCGCCGTCGGCCGCGGCATTGAAGAGCAGCGGCTTGTCGTAGCCCCGCTCCACCTTCCAGCGCTCGATGGCCTCGGGCGTCACGCGCTTGGCGCCCAGTTGCATCCTCGCCATGTCGTCGGGCGTGTTGACCACGAAGAACAGGGCGAAGGTGAGGAGATTCACGCCGATGAGGATCAGCGGCGCGTAAAGCAGGCGTCGGACGATGTAGGCAAACATGGCGCAATCCTACATGGCCCGGCGCGGATGACGAAGCCCCGAAGCCCGCGCGCGCCTTCTATCCTGTAGGTCGGACTTCAGTCCGACACCCCCAGCCGGATTCACGCACCCCGTCGGACTGAAGTC
>NZ_CALAYQ010000014.1:0-7629 GCF_937894855.1 uncultured Zoogloea sp. | reverse complement strand
TGATCGTCAGGGGATTACGAGCGACTGAGGAGATGACTTGGCTGGACGCTTACGATCCGCACGCTGAAAGAGCAGTGCATCCACCGCCACCGCTTCGAAACCCTGCAGCACGCCAGCCGCGTGATCGGCGATTGGATCCAGTTCTACAACCACCAGCGGCCCCATCAGGCCCTGGAGATGAAGACCCCCGCTGAGGCATTCGCTTTAGCGGCGTGACCTGTGCAGGATTTGGTGGGTCAATACAGGCATGTCTCCCGGAGCGGCAAGTGGCGCACCACCGAGAGCGCGTTGGAGCAGGCCCTGATCCCCCCTTCGGCACGCTTGTGCGCGTGAAAGCGCCTTTCCTGCTGTGCTCGGACAATCGCCCGGTGGAGCAGATGATCCGGAGTTGATGCTCGGTGAGTTCTTGGGTTTCGAGGGGCTGCAAACCCAAATCCGCTTGGACGAGGTGGCCTACGTGAGGGGCAGTATCAAATGTTCGCTGAGTGCGATTTTCCGGGTGTATGCAGCATCGCCTGGCGCACTGTAGTAGCCATCAGAAGGGGGAATGCTGTCCTAGATTGACCAGGATGCATCCTGAAAGTAACCCCGGCGTTACCCAAAAAGTGAAAAGGGCTTAGCATCGCTGCTAAGCCCTTGATGTTTGGTGGGTTGTGAGTGGCTCGAACACTCGACCTACGGATTAAGAGTCCGCTGCTCTACCAACTGAGCTAACAACCCATTCTTGCGAGAGCCGGTATTATAGCCCACCTTTTTTACTGGTGGGTCGGGCGAGATTCGAACTCGCGACCAACGGATTAAAAGTCCGCTGCTCTACCGACTGAGCTACCGACCCCCCGGAAGAGACGCGCATTATAGCCCCTCCACAGAATACGTCAACTGTTTCGTAGCTGAATTTTTATCGACACCGTTGCGCCGGCGATGATGGCGCCTACGGTGAGGATGGCGCCGACCGAAAGGGTGGAGAGCCCGGAGAGGCCCTGACCGATGGTGCAGCCCAGCGCGGTGACGCCGCCGAAGCCCATCAGGATGGCGCCGGCGATGTGGCGGACGAGGTCCGGCGTGTCGCGGAAGCCTTCGATGCGGAAACTGCGGCTGGTGATTGCGCCCAGCAGCGCGCCGGCGACGACGCCGAGGGTGGTGGTGATGCCGATGGTGACGATGCGGCTCTTGTCGGTCCACAGCATCAGCAGGTCGAGGCTGTAGGCGTAGGGTGCGACGAAGCTGAGGGATTCCATCTTCCCGCTGTTGGTGGCGAGAAAGGCCGGGGCGAGGGTTTCGGGATCTTCGGCAAGCCACGCCAGGTGGCCGCTGAGATACCAGCCGGCGACGATGCACGCGCCGATGGCGATGCTGCCGAGCAGTGGGCCAGGCCGCCAGTTGTCGCGGCTCGATAGCGCGAACAGGGCCAGGCTGCCGGCGCCGACGGTGGCGCAGGCCAGCCACGCGCTGCGGGCGTCGAGCTGGAAGCGGGCGGCGAGCAGGGTCGGCAGATCCTGCGGTGTGGCGAGCTGCAGGGCAACGGGGTCGAGCCATTCGACGCGCCAGCCGCCGAAGAGCCCGCGCAGGGTCATTGCGGCCGAGAGGCCGAGGAAGACGAACACCACCAGCGACTTGAGGTTGCCGCCGCCGAGCCGCACAAGTGTTTTAGCGCCGCAGCCAGACGCGAGGGTCATGCCGACGCCGAACAGCGCGCCCCCAACGAGATGGGACAGCCACGGCAGGCGGCTGCCGGTGTAGATCGAGTTGTGCACGTCCACCAGCCCGGCCACCTGCAGGCCGGTGGTGCCGGTGATGGCCACTGCTGCGGCCAGCGCCCACATGCGCAGGCGCGTCCAGTCGCCCATCAGCAGGATGTCGGCGATGGCGCCCATGGAGCAGAAGTTGCTGCGCTGGGCCGCCAGCCCGAACACTGTGCCGATTGCGAAGGCGGCCCAGGCGATGGCCGACAGGGAGAGGGGCTGGCTGGCGGCGTCCATGGCGTGGTCAGGCGTAGGGGGTGGGGTCGGGCAGGCCGGCGGCTTCGAAGCCGGCCTTGCGCAGCCGGCAGGCGTCGCACAGGCCGCAGGCGCGGCCATCGTCGTCGGCCTGATAGCACGACACGGTGAGGCTGTAATCGACGCCAAGCTGGGTGCCGCGGCGGATGATGTCGGCCTTGGAGAGGTCGATCAGCGGCGCGTGGATGGCCAGGTGGTGGCCTTCGACGCCGGCCTTGGTGGCGAGGTTGGCCATCTTCTCGAAGGCTTCGATGAAGGCCGGGCGGCAGTCGGGGTAGCCGGAATAATCCACCGCATTGACGCCCACGTAGATGTGGTCGGCGCCCAGCACCTCGGCCCAGGCCATGGCGATGGACAACATGATGGTGTTGCGGGCCGGCACGTAGGTGATCGGGATGCCGGCGCCGACGCCGTCGGTGGGCACGGCGAGGGCCGGGTCGGTGAGGGCCGAGCCGCCAAACTGGCCGAGATCCACGTGGGCAACCCGGTGGGTGACGGCGCCGAGGGCGGCGGCCACGCGGCGGGCGGCGGCGAGCTCGGCCGCATGGCGCTGGCCGTATTCGACGGACAGGGCGTAGGTCTCGAAGCCTTCGGCGCGGGCGATGGCGAGGCAGGTGGCGGAATCGAGGCCGCCGGACAGCAGGACGAGGGCGCGGGGCGTGCTCATGCTTACATCCAATACAAAAAAATGGATCCAGGCAAGGGGTGATCCGGTGCCGGGGCCTGGCCCGGCGTGGTTTGACCGCTTACCGACCGGGTTCGTTGCCCCAGATGACCTTGTGCAGCTGAACCTGCATCCGCACCGGCAGCCGGTCGCGGAGGATCCACGCGGCGAGGTCGGCCGGCTTGAGCTGGCCCTGGACCGGGGCGAGGAGCACTGGGCAGCGTTCGGTGAGATGGTATTCGGCGATCTGCGCCTTGGCCCACTCGTAGTCGGCCTCGCTGGCGAGCACCAGTTTCACCTCGTCGCGCAGGTTGAGCAGCGGGATGTTGGTGAGCAGGTTGCGCGCGACTTCGCCGGAGCCCGGCGCCTTGAGGTCGACGATGCGCGAGACGCGCGGGTCGACGCCGGCGATGTCGAGGGCGCCGCTGGTCTCGAGGGACACCGAGTAGCCGGCGTCGCACAGGGCGGTGAGCAGGGGCAGGCAGTTCTTCTGGGACAGCGGTTCGCCGCCGGTGACGCAGATGGTCGGGCAGTGGTAGCCGGCCACTTCGGCGAGGATGTCGTCGAGGGTGCGGGTGGTGCCGCCGGTGAAGGAGTATTCGGTGTCGCACCAGCTGCAGCGCAGCGGACAGCCGGTGAGGCGGATGAACACCGTCGGCAGGCCGGCGCGCGAGGTTTCACCCTGGAGCGAGTGGAAGATCTCGGTGATGCGCAGGGTGGCGGCGCGGGGAGCGGGGCTGGCGGTTGTGGGCATGGGAAAAAAAGCGCGCCCGGTGTCGGGCGCGGCGGGCTTACTTCTTGAGGCGCTGGCGGGCGATGGTTGCCGCCGAACTGCTTGGGTACTTGGCGACCAGCCGTTCGAGGGTCTTGGTGGCCCCCGCGGTGTCGTTGCGGGCGGCCTGAGTGCTCGAGAGGCCGAGCAGGGCGTCCGGCGCGCGGGTGTCGTCCGGCCACTGGCTGGCGACCTTGGCGTAGTGCTCGGCGGCGCCGACGTTGTCCTTCAGCTGATAGAGCGCGCTGGCGGCCCAGAAGTGGGCGTTGGGCTGGAAGCTGCTGTTCGGGTAGGCCTTGGTGAAGGCGACGAAGCCGGTGGCGGCTTCGCGGAACTTGCCGGCCCGCAGCTGGGTGAGGGCGGCTTCGTAGTCGCGGCTTTCGCTGGCTGGATCGGCTACCACAGGGGCTGCCGGCGCTGCAGGGGCCTCGGCAGCCGTCTGGGGCTCGACCTTGCGCAGGCGGTTGTCGAGGTCGACGTAAAAGTCCTTCTGCCGCTTGTTGGCGTTGGCCAGATCGTTGCTGAGGACTTCGTTCTCGCCGCGCAGGCGGGCGATCTCGGCCTTCAGGTTTTCGATCTGGTCGGCCAGTTCGAGCTGGGCGCGGGAACTGGCTTCGAGCTTGTCCAGACGGGCGGAAAACTCGGTGCGCATCTGATTGATGCGCATCCGGGCTTCCTCGTCGTCAAACAGGCCGGCCTGGGCCTGGCTGGCCAGCAGGCCAGCCAGCAGCCCGGCCAACAGGCGGGGCAGAAGGCGCGGGAACATCAGAATTCACCCGAATAGAGCATGTCGCCACGACGGTTGGCGGACCAGCAGGACTCGGAGGCGTCGGTGCAGCTGGGCTTTTCTTCGCCGAGGCTGACGGATTCGAGCTGGCTTTCGGCCACGCCCAGCAGGCCCAGGGCCTTCTTGACGGCGTCGGCACGCTTCTGGCCGAGGGCCAGGTTGTATTCGCGGCTGCCACGTTCGTCGGTGTTGCCCTGGATCATCATCTTGACCTTGGGGTGGGCGACCAGGAACTTGGCGTGGGCTTCGACGAGCGGACGGTACTGATCCTTGACGACGTAGCTGTCGTAGTCGAACAGCACGCTGCGCTTGGACAGGATGTTCTTCGGATCGCGCAGCTCGGGGTAGGCGGAGCCGTTGGCGCCGTCGTTGGCGTTGACGGTGGTGACGCGGTTGCCGTCGACACCGCTGCTGGCGGCGCCGCTGCTGCGGTCTTCGACGGCTGCACCCTGGTTCTGGTTGGGGGCCGAGCTACAAGCGGCCAGCAGGCCGGCAGCGATCAGGGACAGGGTGAGGTGCTGGAACTTCATGGTGTGGACTCCGTGGGGCATCCGTGCAAGGGCTGGATGAATGCGTGGTGATGCGTCGGGTTTCGCGCGAGCGGGTCAGTTTCGGGGCTGGGGCCCCCAGGCGGGTTCGCGCACGTCGCCTGATTGTACCGATAGACGTTGTTTCACACGACCGTCGGCGGACACGGCGGCGAGCACGCCACGGCCGCCGATCTCGGTGGCGTAGAGCACCATGCGGCCGTTGGGGGCGAAGCTCGGGGATTCGTCCTTGGAGGAGTCGGTGAGGATTTGCGTCTGGCGGGATGCGAGATCCAGCATCGTGACCTGGAAGCGGCCGCCGTTGCGGGATACGTAGACGAGGCTCTTGCCGTCGGGCGAGGGGCGCGGGCTGACGTTGTAGCCGCCCTCGAAGGTGACCCGCTGGGCGTCGCCGCCGCCGGCCGGCACGCGGTAGATCTGCGGGCTGCCGCCGCGGTCGGAGGTGAAGTAGATCATGCCGTCGGGCGACCAGGCCGGCTCGGTGTCGATGCCGGAAGATGACGCCAGGCGCTGCACGCCGGAGCCGTCGGCATTGACCGAGTAGAGCTGGGACTGACCGTCCTTGGTGAGCACCACCGCCAGCCGGCGGCCGTCCGGCGACCAGGCGGGGGCGGAGTTGGAGCCCTTGAAGTTGGCGGCCACGTTGCGCTGGCCGGTGGCGAGGTTGTGCACGTAGACCACCGGTTTCTTGGCCTCGAACGACACATAGGCGAGGCGCGAGCCGTCCGGCGACCAGGCCGGGGAGATGATCGGCTCTTTCGAAGCCAGCGCGGTCTGGGCGTTGCTGCCGTCGGCGTCGGCGATCTGCAGCTCGTAGCGGGGGCCGGACTTGAGCACGTAGGCGATGCGGGTCGAGAACACGCCGGGCTCACCAGTGAGCTTCTCGTAGATGAAGTCGGCGATGCGGTGGCCGGTCGCGCGGTACTGGTTGGGCGACATCACCATCGCCTGGCTGCCCAGGCCGAGCTGCTTGGCGGCGTCGTGGAGGCGCACTTCGATCTGGAAGCGGCCGGCCCCGTTGGGGCTGACGGTGCCTACGGCGACGGCGTCGGCACCGCGGGAGCGGACCCGGGCGTAATCCACGGGGCCGGCGGCGCCCATCGGGCTCGGGCCGAGTTCGATCATCTTGAACAGGCCGCTGCGTTCGAGGTCGGCGCGGACGACATCGGTGACGGCGCGAGGCAGGGCGTTCTCACCCTCGAAGCTGGCGACGGCCACCGGCATGCGGTTGGCGCCGGCGCCGGTGATCTCGATGGCAAGCTGGGCCTGGGCCAGGGAGGACGCAAGCACCAGCGCGCAGGCCGGCACGGCGCTCTGCAGGAAGGACAGGATGCGAGAGGTCATGGGCGGAAGACTCATGGTTTAGTCGCGGAGCGGGTAGAACTTCAGCTCCAGCGTGCGGTTGAACAGTTCCGGCTTGTCCGGGCGCGGCAGCGGGCTGGACTTCTGGATGGCGCGCTCGATGGCGCCGTCGAGCTGGGCGTTGCCGGTGGAGCGCTTGAGGCGTACCTCGATCACCGAGCCGTCGGGCAGCTGATCCACGTAGAACAGCGCAAAGGGATCACCGCTGACGCCCGGCGGAAGCACGATGTTGCCCTTCACCTTGGCGCGGATCTTCTCGATGTAGGCCTCGATCGCCTTGTTGCGGGCGGCGCTGGCCTTCGCGCCGGCAACCCGGGCGAGTTCTTCCTGGATCTGGCGGGACTGGCTAGCGTTCTCGCTGTCGTGGGCCATCAGCTCGCGCATCCGGCGGTCTTCGAGCTCGCGGGCGCGGGCGGCGGACGCCTTGGCTTCCTTGTCGGCCTTGGCCTGGTCGATGCGGGCCTGCTCGGCGCGGGCCTTGGCTTCGGCCTTCGGGTCAGGTTTGGGTTCCGGCTTCGGTTCGGGTTTTTTGGGCTCGGGCTTGGGTTCCGGCTTTTTAGGCTCAGGCTTGGGCTCGGGTTTCCTGGGTTCGGGCTTCGGCTCGGGCTTTTTGGGCTCGGGTTTGGGTTCCGGCTTTTTCGGCTCGGGCTTGACGATTTCCTTCACCGGCTTGGGCGGCTGCTTCTTCGGCTCGGGCGCCTTGATGGCGATGTCCGGCTGCCTGCGCGGCGGCGGGGCGGGTTCGGGTTCGTCTTCGGGCTCGGGCGGCGGAGGCGGCGCCGGGCGGGATTCGGCCGGCGGGGCGGGGGGCGGCGGCGGGGCAACGCGGGCAGCCGGGGGTGGCGCGCTCACCAGCTCGACCTCGACGGCGTCGGGCAGGCGGTTCTGCCAGCGCACGCCATAGAACAGGAACAGACCGAGCAGGACGTGGACGAGCGCTGCCAGCGCTGCCGACGACCACTTGCCCCGGTCGTTACCGGACAGCAGAGGTCTCATCGGCTGGACTTGCCGATCTGCGTCTGCAGGCCGACCTTGTTGACGCCTGCGTTACGCAGGTCGTTGAGGACATCCATGACCAGCTCGTACTTCACGTCCTTGTCGGCGGCGATCACCACCGGCTGGCCGGGATTGGCCGAGACGGCGTCCTGCACCGCGCCGATCAGGTCGCGGCGGTTGTAGGACTTGGGCTGAGCCTGGCTGGTCTGGCTGAGGGAGAGCTCGCCCTGGGGCTTGACGGTGACGATCATCGCGTCGGTGGGCGGCGCGGGCACCTTGTCGACGCTGGGCAGGTTCACCGAGCCGGACTGGATCATCGGCGCGGTGACCATGAAGATGACGAGGAGCACCAGCATCACGTCGATGTAAGGCACGACGTTGATCTGGTTCATCAGGCGACGTTGACGCATGGCAGCTAAGCTCCGGTCAACGCAGCTGGCGCTGGAGGATGTTCAGGAATTCTTCGGTGAAGCTCTCGAAGCGGATCGCGATGCGGTCGATGT
>NZ_CALAYQ010000013.1:0-20434 GCF_937894855.1 uncultured Zoogloea sp. | reverse complement strand
ACGTCGTCCTCGATGATGGTGCGGAACTTGTTGGCGCCGTCGTAGTTGCAGGTGATGGTGCCGGCGCCCACATTGACGCGCTGGCCGATGTCGGCGTCGCCCACGTAGGCCAGGTGGTTGGCCTTGGAGTGGTTGGCGATCACGCTGTTCTTCACCTCGACGAAGTTGCCCAGGTGCACGTCCTCGCCCAGCACGGTGCCGGGGCGGGTGCGGGCGTAGGGGCCGATGGCGCAGGCGGCGCCCATCGTGGTGTCTTCGATGTGGGAGAACGGGGCGATTTTGGTGCCGGCGCCGATGGTGGCGTTGCGGATCACGCAGTTGGCGCCCACGCGCACGCCGTCGGCGAGCTCGACCTTGCCTTCGAAGATGCAGTTCACGTCGATTTCGACGTCGCGGCCGCAGGTGAGCGTGCCGCGCACGTCGATGCGGGCCGGATCGATCACGGTAACGCCGGCGTCCGTGAGGCCCCGGGCGATGTTGCGCTGATGGATGCGCTCGAGTTCGGCGAGCTGGGTCTTGTTATTGACGCCGAGGGTTTCCTCGAAGGCGTCGGGCTGAGTGGTGACCACATCCAGGCCGTCGGCCACCGCCATGGCGATGATGTCGGTGAGGTAGTACTCGCCCTGGGCGTTGTCGTTCTTGAGGTTGGCGAGCCAGCCGCGCAGGCGCTCGACCGGTGCGGCGAGGATGCCGGTGTTCACCTCGCGCACCTGGCGCTGCTCGGGGCTGGCGTCCTTCTCCTCGACGATGCAGGTGACCTTGCCGGCGTCGTTGCGGATGATCCGGCCATAGCCGGTGGGGTCGTCCATATCCACGGTGAGGAGCGCCAGCTGGCGGTCGCTGGCGGCGGCCATCAGGCGCTGCAGGGTGGGCACGCCGATCAGCGGCACGTCGCCGTAGAGGATCAGCGCGATGTCGCCGTCTTCGACCAGCGGCATGGCTTGCTGCACCGCATGGCCGGTGCCCTGGGGCGGGTCCTGACGGGCCCAGGCGAGATCTGGGGCGTCGAGGGCTTCACGCACCACTTCGCCTCCGTGGCCATACACCACCACGATGCGTCGGGCTTCCAGCACCCGGGCCGTGTCCAGCACGTGCCCCAGCATCGGTTTGGCCGCGAGGGGCTGAAGTACTTTCGGCAACACCGAGCGCATGCGCTTGCCCTGCCCGGCGGCGAGAACGATCACTTCCATGGACATCCTTCAATGCGGTTTGAATTTGGCTCGGTCGGATTCTATCACGCGGGTTTTTATGAAAATTGCGACACAGTTCTCGAAACAGGCGGCATTGCCCCGCGAAGCGTGATGCGACGCAACAATGTTTTGATCTAGTGCTAAAGTTAGTTTCGAGTCTTTCCGTAGAATCGTCGTGCTGCAAGGCAATAATTCAGGAAACATCATGACTACACAAGCTCGCGATTTCATCCAGAACCGCACCTTTGACGAAATCGCCGTCGGCGACTCCGCCCAGCTCGTCCGCACCCTGCTCCCCGAGGACATCCACCTGTTCGCGGTGATGTCCGGCGACGTGAATCCCACCCACGTGGACCCGGAGTTCGCCCGTTCCAGCCAGTTCCGCGAGGTCGTCGGCCACTCCATGTGGGGTAGCATGCTGATCTCGTCGATCCTCGGCACCGAATTCCCCGGCCCCGGCACCGTGTATGTGGGCCAGACCCTCAAGTTCTGGCGCCCGATCACCATCGGCGACACCCTCACCGTCACCATCACCTGCGTCCAGCGCTTCGAGCACAACCACCATCTGCTGCTCGAATGTCTGTGCGTCAATCAGGACGGCCTCAAGGTCATCGACGGCACCGCCGAGGTCATGGCCCCCACCGAGAAGATCAAGCGCCCGCGCATGGCCCTGCCCGAGATCACCATCTCCGACCGCCAGCAGCGCTACCTGCACGTGCTCGAGATGACCAAGGGCATGGAGCCGATCCCCATCGCCGTGGCCCACCCCTGTGACACCGAATCCCTGCGCGGCCCGATCCAGGCCCGCGACGCCGGCCTCGTCATCCCGGTGCTGATCGGCCCCGAAAACAAGATCCGCGAAGTCGCCGAACGCGAGGGCATCGACCTCCACGGCGTGCGCATTGTCGACGTGCCCCACAGCCACGCCTCGGCCGAAACCGCGGTGCGCATGGCCCGCAACGGTGAAGTCGACGCGCTGATGAAGGGCTCGCTGCACACCGACGAGCTGATGAGCGAGGTCGTCGCCAAGGAGACCGGCCTGCGCACCTCGCGCCGCATCTCCCACGTCTTCATGGCCGACGTGCCGACCTACCCGCATCCGCTGCTCATCACCGATGCGGCGATCAACATCTCGCCGAGCCTCGAAGACAAGGTCCACATCATCCAGAACGCCATCGAACTGGCGATCATGATGGGCGTGCCCGAGCCCAAGGTGGCGATCCTCTCGGCGGTCGAGACCGTCAACGTGAAGATCCGCTCCACCCTCGACGCCGCCGCCCTGTGCAAGATGGCCGACCGCGGCCAGATCAAGGGCGGCCTGCTCGACGGCCCGCTGGCCTTCGACAACGCCGTGTCGCTCGTAGCCGCCAAGACCAAGGGTATTCGCTCCGCCGTCGCCGGCCAGGCCGACATCCTGGTGGTGCCCGATCTCGAATCCGGCAACATGGTCGCCAAGCAGCTCGAATACCTCGCCGACGCCCTGATGGCCGGTGTTGTGCTCGGCACCCGCGTGCCCATCGTGCTCACCAGCCGCGCGGATACCGCCGAAACCCGTACTGCATCCTGCGCCATCGCGCAGCTGATGGCCCACAAACGTCGCCAGGGAGTTCGCCTGTGAAAGCTGTCCTCATCCTCAACGCGGGCTCCTCCAGCCTGAAGTTCGCCCTCTTCCCGATGACCCCGAAGCTGGCCGACATGCCGCGCCTGTCGGGGCAGGTCGAAGGCATCGGCGCCGAGCCGCTGATGACCGCCAAGGACACCAGCTCCGGCGAACGCTTCACCGAAGCGCTCACCGTGCCCGCCGGCACTGACCAGAACGGCCAGCACCGGCTGGCGCTGGAGTTCATCTTCGACTGGATCAACCGTCACAGCCCGGGCGTCGAGATCGTCGCCGCCGGCCACCGCATCGTGCATGGCGGCGACCACTACGGCGCGCCAGTGGTGCTCACGCCGGAAGTCGTCGCCGAACTGGAAACCCTGATTCCCCTCGCCCCGCTCCACCAGCCCCACAACCTGCGCGCCATCAAGTCGCTGTTCGGGCTGATGCCGGATGTGCGTCAGGTGGGCTGCTTCGACACCGCCTTCCACCGCACCCGTCTGCCGGTGGCCGAGCGCTTCCCGCTGCCCCGCGCGCTGTTCAACGAAGGCGTGAAGCGCTACGGCTTCCACGGCCTGTCGTATGAGTACGTGTCGCGCCAGCTGCCGGATCTCCTCGGCGAGGAGAAGGCTCGCGGTGCCATCATCATCGCCCACCTGGGCAACGGCGCCAGCATGTGCGCGCTGAACGAAGGGCAGTCCCGCGACACCTCGATGGGCTTTACCGCCGTCGACGGCCTGATGATGGGCACCCGCACCGGCAGCCTCGATCCCGGCGTGATCCTCCACCTCGTCGAGCAGAAGGGCATGGATGCCAAGGGGCTGTCCAACCTGATCTACAAGCAGTCCGGCCTGCTGGGCGTCTCCGGCCTCAGCCAGGACATGCGCGCGCTGCTCGAATCCGATGAAGACTCGGCGAAGGAAGCCATCGAGCTGTTCTGCTACCGCGCGGCCTGCATGATCGGCCAGCTGTCGATGGCGGCCGGCGGCCTCGAGGCGCTGGTGTTCACCGGCGGCATCGGCGAGCACGCCGCGCCGATCCGCGCCCGCATCGCCGAATGGCTCGAATGGACCGGCCTGCGCCTCTACCCGGCCGCCAACCAGCGTCACGCCACGCGCATCCACACCAAGGACAGCAAGGTCGAGGTACTGGTGGTGCCTACCAACGAGGAATGGATGATCGGCCACCACGCCGTCAATCTCCTCGGGCTGGGCTGAGCCCTTCCCCACCCCGGCACATCGCCGGGGCAAAAACAAAAAGCCCGGGTCACCCCGGGCTTTTTGCTGGCTGCGATGATCGGTGGATCAGCGCGGCAGGACGGACGAACCCATCAGGAAGGCGTCGACCTCGCGGGCAGCCTGACGGCCTTCGCGGATCGCCCACACCACCAGGGACTGGCCACGACGCACGTCACCGGCGGCGAAGACCTTATCGACGTTGGTGCGGTAGCAGCCTTCGCCATCGGTAGTCGCCTTGGCGTTGGCGCGGGCGTCCTTCTCGACACCGAAGGCGTCGAGCAGCGAGCCCACCGGGTTGGTGAAGCCCATCGCCAGGAAGGCCGCGTCGCAGGGCAGCTCGAACTCGGAGCCGGCCACTTCGGCCATCTTGCCGTCCTTCCAGTCGAGGCGGACAGCCTTCAGGGCCTTGACGTTGCCCTTGCCGTCATCCACAAAGCCCTTGGTCGCCACCGCGAAATCGCGGGAGCAGCCTTCGTCGTGGGAGGACGAGGTGCGCAGCTTGTACGGCCAGTACGGCCAGGTCAGCGCCTTGTTCTCGGACTCCGGGGGCATCGGCATCAGTTCGAACTGGGTCACCGACGCCGCACCGTGGCGGTTGGAGGTGCCCACACAGTCGGAGCCGGTGTCGCCGCCGCCGATCACGATGACGTGCTTGCCCTTGACGTTGATCGGGTTGGCGATGCCCTGCTGGACTTCCTTGTTCTGCGGGATCAGGAATTCCAGCGCGGCGTAGATGCCCTTCAGCTCACGGCCCGGGACCGGCAGATCGCGCGGCACTTCAGAGCCGGCGGCGAGGATCACAGCGTCGAACTCGGCCTTGAGCGCGTCAGCGGAGACGACTTCGGTCGCGTCGTTGTTGATGCCGGCGGGCAGGTTCTTGTCACCCACCAGCACCTTGGTCTTGAAGACCACGCCTTCGGCCTGCATCTGCTCGACGCGGCGGTCGATCACCGACTTGTCGAGCTTGAAGTCGGGGATGCCGAAACCAAGCAGACCACCGATGCGGCTGCTCTTCTCGAACACGGTCACGTCGTGGCCGACGCGGGCGAGCTGCTGGGCCGCGGCCAGGCCGGCGGGGCCGGAACCGACGACCGCGACCTTCTTGCCGGTCTTGACGGCGGCCGGCTGGGGCTTGACCCAGCCGTTTTCCCAGGCCTTGTCGATGATCGCGTGCTCGATCGACTTGATGCCCACGGCTTCGGTGTTGATGTTCAGCGTGCAGGCGGCTTCACAGGGCGCCGGACAGATGCGGCCGGTGAAGTCCGGGAAGTTGTTGGTCGAGTGCAGAACCTCGATCGCTTCCTTCCAGTTGCCGCGGTAAACCAGATCATTCCAGTCGGGAATGATGTTGTTCACCGGACAGCCGTTGTTGCAGAACGGGATGCCGCAGTCCATGCAGCGCGCGCCCTGCTTGCTCGCTTCTTCGTCGGTCAGGGTGACGACGAATTCCTTGTAGTTCTTGAGACGTTGCTCGACCGGCGCATAAGCCTCGGAGAGGCGCTCAAATTCGAGGAACCCAGTTGGCTTGCCCATGTTACGCGGCCTCCAGTTCTTTCTGTTGTTGCGCGGCCATTTCGGCCAGCGCGCGACGGTATTCGTGCGGCATCACCTTGACGAACTTGCAGCGGTAGGCTGCCCAGTCGGCCAGGATGGCCTTGGCGCGTTCGCTGCCGGTGTAGGTGGCGTGACGTTCGATCAGCATCTTCAGCAGGGCCTCGTCGGCCATGCCCAGGTGACGCACGTCGACACGGCCGTGGCCTTCGAGATCGTCGCCGGCCTCGGAACCCTTGCGGGCGGCGAATTCTTCCTCAACCGGCTCCAGGGCCACCTGGGCCATGTTGCAGCGGGACTCGAAAGTGCCGTCTTCGTCGAACACGTAGGCAACGCCACCGGACATGCCCGCCGCGAAGTTGCGGCCGGTCATGCCGAGCACCACCACGGTGCCGCCGGTCATGTATTCGCAGCCGTGGTCGCCCACGCCTTCGACGACCGTCGTCGCACCGGAGTTACGCACCGCGAAACGCTCGCCGCCAACGCCGGCGAAGTAGGCTTCGCCTTCGGTGGCACCGTACAGCACGGTGTTGCCGATGATGATGTTGGACGGGGTCTCGCACTTGAAGCCGGCCGCCGGGCGGACGACGATGCGGCCACCGGAGAGGCCCTTGCCGACGTAGTCGTTGCCTTCACCCACCAGTTCGAGGGTCAGGCCGCGGGACAGGAAGGCGCCGAAGCTCTGGCCGGCAGTGCCGTTGAGCTTGATATGCACGGTGTCGTCCGGCAGGCCGGCGTGACCGTACTTGGCAGCGAACTTGCCCGACAGCATCGCGCCGACGGTGCGGTTGATGTTGCGCACCGGCAGTTCGATATTGACCTTCTCGCCGTTCTCGAGGGCCGGCTTGGCCAGCTCGATGAGCTGGTTGTCCAGCGCCTTGCCCAGGTTGTGGTCCTGGGTTTCGGTGTGGATGCGCGGCACGTCGGCGGGGACGTTCGGCAGGTGGAAGATGCGGCTGTAATCCAGGCCGCTGGCCTTCCAGTGCTCGATGCCGGCACGCATGTCGAGGAGGTCGGCGCGGCCGATCAGGTCTTCGAACTTGCGGATGCCCAGCTCGGCCATCAGCTCGCGAACTTCTTCGGCAACGAAGAAGAAGTAGTTCACCACGTGCTCCGGCTGGCCGGAGAAGCGCTTGCGAAGGGTCGGATCCTGCGTGGCCACGCCCACCGGACAGGTGTTCAGGTGGCACTTGCGCATCATGATGCAGCCTTCGACGACCAGCGGCGCGGTGGCGAAGCCGAACTCATCAGCACCCAGCAGGGCGCCGATGACCACGTCGCGACCGGTCTTGATCTGGCCGTCGACCTGCACGCGGATGCGGCTGCGCAGGCGGTTGAGCACCAGGGTCTGCTGGGTTTCGGCGAGGCCGAGCTCCCACGGCGAACCGGCGTACTTGATCGACGACAGGGGCGAGGCACCGGTACCGCCGTCGTGACCGGCGATCACCACGTGGTCGGCCTTGGCCTTGGCGACACCGGCAGCAACCGTGCCGACACCCACTTCGGACACCAGCTTCACCGAGATGTCGGCGATCGGGTTGGTGTTCTTCAGGTCGTGGATCAGCTGGGCCAGATCTTCGATCGAGTAGATGTCGTGGTGCGGGGGGGGCGAAATCAGGCCGACGCCCGGCACCGAGTGACGCAGGAAGCCGATGTACTCGGACACCTTGTGGCCGGGCAGCTGACCGCCTTCACCGGGCTTGGCGCCCTGGGCCATCTTGATCTGGATCTGGTCGGCATTGACGAGGTATTCGGTGGTCACGCCAAAGCGGCCGGAAGCCACCTGCTTGATCGACGAACGCAGGCTGTCGCCGGCCTTCAGTTCGATATCACGCTCGACGCGGCTGGCGCCGATGACTTCGGACAGGGTGGTGTCCTTGGCGATCGGGAAGAAGCGCTTCGGATCCTCGCCGCCTTCACCGGTGTTCGACTTACCGCCGATGCGGTTCATCGCCACGGCGAGGGTGGTGTGGGCTTCGGTCGAGATCGAGCCGAGGGACATCGCGCCGGTGGCAAAACGCTTGACGATCTCCTTGGCGGATTCGACTTCTTCCAGCGGCACCGGAGCGCCAGCAGGCTTGAGGTCGAACAGGCCGCGCAGGGTCATGTGGCGCTTGCTCTGATCGTTGATGATCTTGGCGTATTCCTTGTACGTGTCGTACTTGCCGGAGCGGGTGGAGTGCTGGAGCTTGGCGATGGCGTCCGGGGTCCACATGTGCTCTTCACCGCGGATCCGGAAGGCGTATTCGCCGCCGGCGTCAAGAGCGTTGGCGAGCACCGGATCGGCGCTGAAGGCCTGCTGGTGCAGGCGGATCGCCTCTTCCATCACCTCGAACACGCTGATGCCTTCAACCTGCGACGAGGTGCCGGTGAAGTACTTTTCGACCAGCGACTTCTGGAGGCCGATGGCTTCGAAGATCTGCGCGCCGGTGTAGGACATGAAGGTGGAGATGCCCATCTTGGACATGACCTTCATGAGGCCCTTGCCGACACCCTTGATGAAGTGCTTGGTGTACTTCTCGGTGAGTTCGGCATCGCCCTTGGCGATCTGGGCCAGGGTTTCGAGGGCGAGGTAGGGATGCACCGCCTCGGCGCCGTAGCCGGCCAGCACGGCGAAGTGGTGGGTCTCGCGGGCGGAGCCGGTCTCGACGACCAGACCGGTGCGGGTACGCAGGCCCTGGGTGACCAGGTGCTGGTGGATCGCCGAGGTGGCGAGCAGCGCCGGGATCGCAACGTTGTCGGCGTCGACCTTGCGGTCGGAGACGATCAGGATGTTGGAGCCGTTGAGCACCGCGTTCTCGGCTTCAGCGCACAGGGAGGCCAGGCGCGCTTCAACGCCCTGCTTGCCCCAGGCGAGCGGGTAGCAGATGTCGAGTTCGGCGGAGCGGAACTTGTTGCCAGTGTAGCCAGCGATGCCGCGCAGCTTCGCCATGTCGGCGAAGGTGAGCACCGGCTGGGTGACTTCCAGGCGGTACGGCGGGTTGATCTCGTTGATGCCGAGCAGGTTCGGACGCGGGCCGACGAAGGACACCAGCGACATGACCAGCTGTTCGCGGATCGGGTCGATCGGCGGGTTGGTCACCTGGGCGAACAGCTGACGGAAGTAGTTGTAGATCGGCTTGTTGCGCGAGGACAGGACGGCCAGCGGGCTGTCGTTGCCCATCGAGCCGGCGGCTTCCTCACCGCTCTTGGCCATCGGCTCGAGGATGAACTTGATGTCTTCCTGGGTGTAGCCGAAAGCCTGCTGGCGATCCAGCAGGGAGGCGGAGAAGGTCGGCGCGGCATCGGCTTCGGGCTCGGCACAGGAGTCGAGCTTGATGTTGATGCGGGACAGCCATTCCTGGTAAGGCTTGGCGGCGGCGAGGGACTCCTTGAGCTCCTTGTCGTCGATGATGCGGCCCTGCTCCATGTCGATCAGGAACATCTTGCCCGGCTGCAGGCGCCACTTCTTGACGATCTTCTCGTCGGGGATCGGCAGCACGCCGGATTCGGACGCCATGACCACGTAGTCGTCGTCGGTGACGAGGTAGCGGGCGGGGCGCAGGCCGTTACGGTCGAGGGTGGCGCCGATCTGGCGGCCATCGGTGAAGGCCACGGCGGCGGGGCCGTCCCACGGCTCCATCATGGCGGCGTGGTATTCGTAGAAGGCGCGACGCTTCTGGTCCATCAGCGTGTGGGATTCCCAGGCTTCGGGAATCATCATCATCATCGCGTGGGCCAGGGAGTAGCCGCTCATCACCAGCAGTTCGAGGGCGTTGTCGAAGGCGGCGGAGTCGGACTGACCCGGATAGATCAGCGGCCACAGCTTCTGCAGGTCTTCACCCAGCAGCGGCGAGTGGGTGCCCTTCTCGCGGGCGCGCATCCAGTTGTAGTTGCCGCGAACCGTGTTGATTTCGCCGTTGTGGGCGATGTAACGGAACGGGTGGGCCAGATGCCAGGTCGGGAAGGTGTTGGTCGAGAAGCGCTGGTGGACGAGCGACAGCGCGGACACGCAACGCGGGTCCTGCAGATCGAAGTAGTACTGACCAACCTGGTCGGCGAGGAGGAGACCCTTGTAGTTGATGGTCCGGGCGGACATCGACGGGGTGTAGAACTCCTTGGAGTGCTTCAGCTTGAGCGCGGCGATGGCGTTGGCGGCACGGCGACGGATCACGTACAGCTTGCGCTCCAGGGCGTCGGTGACCATCACGTCGGGACCGCGGCCGATGAAGACCTGTCGGATCACCGGCTCCTTGGCCTTGACGGTGGGCGACATGGGCATGGCCGGATCGGTGGGCACATCGCGCCAGCCGAGGACGACCTGGCCTTCGGCACGGGTGGCGCGCTCGATCTCTTCCTCGCAGGCGAGGCGGGAGGCGTGCTCCTTCGGCAGGAAGACCATGCCGACACCGTAGTCGCCGGCGGGCGGCAGCGTCACGCCCTGCTTGGCCATCTCTTCGCGGAACAGGGTGTCCGGAATCTGGATGAGGATGCCGGCGCCGTCGCCTTGCAGCGGATCGGCACCCACAGCACCCCGGTGATCCAGGTTCTTCAGGATTTCGAGACCCTGCAGAACGATGTCGTGAGTCTTGTTGCCCTTGATATGTGCGATGAAGCCGACACCACAGGCGTCATGTTCGTTGGCGGGGTCGTACAGACCCTGCTCCAGGGGAAGATCCATCTTGTTTTTCCTCGACACAACACACACCGGCGTTCGCGTTGCTGTAACGCCGGACCTTCAAACTGCGGAAAACGCCCCGTCCGAACCGTGAAAAAGCCGGCAAAGCATGGCCGGCCGGCTACGCGTGATCCCGACGAGGAGACCGTTCAAACACATTGGGCGAGGGTCGAATATACCGCCGCAGGTGCCCGTCCTTCAAGGATTTTTTGCGCTGCCGCAAGACCGGCGCGGCTTCAGTAGATTTCGCCGACAGCAAACAGGCGGCGATGTTCCTTCATGGCATAGCGGTCGGTCATGCCTGCGATGTAGTCGGCGATGGCCCGCGGCTTGTCGTTCCGGGCCATCTGCTGGTACTGGGGCGGCAGCAGGCGCGGGTCGTTCATGAAGGCGCCGAAGAGGTCCTGGATGATGCGCCGGGCCTTGTCGGTCATGCGCAGCACCTGGTAGTGGTGGTAGAGGTTGTCACGGAGGAAGCCCTTGAGAATCCGCAGCTCGGGCAGCAGATCGGTGCTGTAGGCCACCAGGCGGGGCGCGCTGCGCACGTCCTCCAGGCTTGTCACATCCGCGGCCTGGATGTTGTGGCGGGTCTGTTCGATGAGATCGACGGCCATCATGTTGATCATGCGTCGGATGGTCTCGTGGATCAGCCGGCGGCCGGCCAGACCGGGATAGGCGGCCTCGACGGTGCGCCGATTGCGGGCAAAGATCGGCACGGCGTCGAGCTGTTCGAGGCTGATGAGCCCCGAGCGCAGGCCATCGTCCACGTCGTGGTTGTTGTAGGCGATCTCGTCGGCGAGGTTGGCCAGCTGGGCCTCGAGGGACGGCTGCCGGCCTTCGAGAAAGCGCCGGCCGATGTCCCCGAGCAGTTCCGCGTTCTTCGGCGAACAATGCTTGAGGATGCCCTCCCGCGTCTCGTGAAGGAGGTTGAGGCCGTTGAAGTCGGCGTAGCTCTCTTCGAGCAGATCGACGGTGCGCAACGACTGGAGGTTGTGCTCGAAACCGCCGAAATCCTTCATGCAGCCGTTGAGCGCCTCCTGGCCGGCGTGGCCGAAGGGGGTGTGCCCCAGATCGTGGGAGAGGGCGACGGCTTCGGCGAGATCCTCGTTGAGGCGCAGCGCCCGGGCGATCGAGCGGGTGATCTGGGCGACCTCGATGCTGTGGGTGAGGCGGGTGCGGAACAGATCGCCTTCGTGGTTCACGAAGACCTGGGTTTTATATTCGAGCCGGCGGAAGGCCGTGCAATGCACGATGCGGTCGCGGTCGCGCTGGAACTCGCCCCGCGCCAGCGGCGGCGCCTCCGCCACCCGCCGGCCACGGGTGTTGGCTTCGCTGACCGCGTAGGGCGCCAGTTCGCTCATCGGCGGGGGCGGCTCAGCAGCACGCCTCGATGGTGGCGCGGATCTCGGCGGTGCTGGCCTCGGCGCTGATCACGGCCTTGCCGATCGCCTTCAGCAGCACCAGCCGCAAAGTGCCGTCGCTCACCTTCTTGTCGTGGGCCATCAGCTCGAGATAGCGGTCGGCGCCGAGGGGCGCGCCCTTCACCGGCAGGCCGGCACGCTCGTGGATCCGGCGGACTCGCGCCACGTCGGCCTCGGTGATCCAGCCCAGCTGGTGCGACAGCTCGGCGGCCATCACCGCACCAGCGGCCACCGCCTCGCCGTGCAGCCACTCGCCGTAGCCGAGGCCGGTCTCGATGGCGTGGCCAAAGGTGTGCCCCAGGTTGAGGGTGGCGCGCTCACCCTGCTCGGTCTCGTCGGCGGCGACCACTTCGGCCTTGTTGCGGCAGGAGCGCTCGACGGCCTCGGCGAGGGCGTCGGCGTCGCGGGCCAGCAGGCGCTCGAGATTGGCCTCGATCCATTCGAGGAAGGGCAGGTCGCGGATCAGGCCGTACTTGATGACTTCGGCGAGGCCGGCCTTGAGTTCGCGATCGGGCAGGGTGTTGAGGGTGGCGATGTCGGCCAGCACCAGCCGGGGCTGGTAGAAGGCGCCGATCATGTTCTTGCCGAGCGGGTGGTTGATCGCCGTCTTGCCGCCGACCGACGAATCCACCTGGGACAGCAGTGTGGTGGGCACCTGGATGAAGGGCACCCCGCGCTGGTAGCTGGCGGCCGCGAAGCCGACCATGTCGCCGACGACCCCGCCGCCGAGGGCGATGAGGGTGGTGCTGCGGTCGCAGCGCTCGCCGAGCAGGCCATCGAAGATCAGGTTGAGGGTGGGCCAGTCCTTGTGGGCCTCGCCGTCGGGCAGCACGATCTCGGTGACCCGCAGCCCGCGCTCGCGCAGCCCGGCGACGAAGGGCGCCAGGTACAGCGGACCGACCACGGTGTTGGTGATCACCGCGACCCGCGTGGTCTTCAGGTAGGGCAGGATCAGGCCCGGGTCAGCCAGCAGCCCGGTGCCGATGTGAATGGGGTAGCTGCGCGCATCCAGCGCGACGCTCAGGGTTCGCATAGGGCCTGCAATTCCTTCTCTATCATCTTCACCATCGCGCTGGGCGTGCCGCGCCCGCCCTCGACGATGATGTGAGCGACCTCCCGGTAAAAGGGGCCGCGGGCTTTGAGCAGTTCTTCGAGGCGGCCCTTCGGGTCGGCCACCTGGAGCAGCGGGCGGCTGCGGTCGTGGCGGGTGCGCTCCCACAGGATCTGCGGCGGCACGCTGAGGAACACCACCACCGCGCGCTCCCGCAGCAGCGCGCGGTTCTCGGGCCGGATCACCGCGCCGCCACCGGTGGCAAGCACCATGTTGGATTCGCGGGTGAGTGCGTCGAGGGTCTGGGTTTCGCGCTTGCGAAACCCGTCTTCACCCTCGATCTCGAAGATGGTCGGGATCTTGACCCCCGTGCGAGCCTCGATCTCGTGGTCGGAATCGACGAAACGCAGACCCAGCCGCTTGGCGAGATCCCGTCCCACGGTGGTCTTGCCCGAGCCGGGCATACCGACGAGGACTACACAAGTTTGCTTCATTAACAGCCCCGGAACGGGAGCAACTCCACCCCCTGAAAAAATCAGTTGATTTGAATGTCGCGAGTTACTGACTCACCACTCGGGCTTGTGAACCGCAAAGTCACAGAACCACTCATTTTTGCGGTACAGGAACCTGCATTTACTATCAAAGTATGAGCGGTTCCACCTGCATTAGGAGTACGTGGAACGACTGAGGGTTCAAGAGAAAAAAGCCTAATGGCACTAGGCTCGGTCGCATTCGTTGGCTCAGGAGTAGGCTGTGTCCACTTTAGAGTATCAGCAACCTTAGTAATCGTTGCACCAGCCGGAAGTGGGTTGTCATTTTCATCCGAAACTACGAACGTATAGTTACCAGAACATCCCTGAGAAGCAAATACGCTCGGAGTGACAGCACCAACTATGTGACTCGAAAGGGTGATAACGGCAACCCTGCGCACATGCGCTGCACCCCAAACATCATCGCAGGTACCAGCCTTGGAGATACCTGCACAAGCTGTTGGGGGAGATTTTGGCGTCGCACCATACGCGATTTCCCGCTCACCGGACTGCCAGGAGCCGTTTTCATTATTGTCGACGAAGGCATCGCCCAGATCACGGAACGGCTCGCCACGATCCCAGGTGTTATTGGTGTTTAAATCGTCGAAACTTTCCTCACCCTGCGCGTACGCCAGGATCGTCACACGACCATCCGCGGGGCGGGAATTAGCGGACGTGAACTTCACCGAACACGCACCGTCCTCAGTGGTACAGAAAGGCTGCACCCCCCCGCCTTCACTGATGAAATTGACCACCGTGCCATTAACAACCGGATTACCCAAACGGTCGTAGGCCCGCGCAGTCAAAGTGGTCTGCACCCCATCGATATGGGCGCCTTCAATATTGAATGTTTCAACCGCCAGCGAGAACCTGTCCTGGGTCGGACGCCCCGTGGAGATCGTCAGATTAGGCGACTGGCTCTTGATCGCCGCGTTGCCGGCGAGTTCCGCGGTCACCCACACCGGGGTAGGCACGGACCCCGCAGTTACAGTTACGCTGACAGTACCATCGGCGCCGGTCGTACCCTGCACGATACCGGCACTTTGGCCATTCAGCTTGATGCCGCCCACTCGGGTCGACAAGTCGAAATTAACCGCCCTACCAGCAATCGGGCTATTCGTACTATCGACCAACTTGAAGGTGACGATCGAGTCGGACGACAGACCCGCCCCCCCCGTCCCAGCCAATACGATCGACGACGGCGTTGCCGAGATAAAGCTTACGTTGGACGGTTGCGGCGCCGCGACCTGCAGCGTAAGAGAACTGGAGGTGCCCTGCACGGAAGCCGTAATCGTGTCCGTACCAGCACAGCCCTTATCGGTATAGGTAGCGGTTGCGACACCGTTCACTGAGGAAACGCTGCGGCTGAGGCTGGCCTTGCCGGCCGTATCACAAGCAGAGGAAAAGCTCACGGTCTGGGCGGAGGTCGCCGGCACACCATTCAACAAAACCTGCACCGAAATCGAAGTACTTGCGTAAGCGCTGAGTGAAGTGGAGTTAGCTGCCAGATTGGCGAGCGCAACGGTACCAGGACTGACGGCATAGCCGATCGTCTTCGTGACCTGTTTGTCAGCGACGGTCGCCGCGACCGTCAGGTTTGCTGCTCCGCTCGCAGCAAGGCTGGCCGCCTGCAGATTGATGGACGCGATCCCATTACTATCGGTCAACGCCGTACCGGAACCGGGCTCGAACACCGCCAGCCCCCCATCCGTCGTGAAGCTCACCACCGCATTCGGGACGACCACTCCCTTGGCATCCTTCACCAGCGCCTTGACCGTCAGGGGCTTGCCCGCGGACAGGGTGTTGCTACTGAGCCCCGACGCGGCATCGGTCAGGGAAAGCGCGATGGTGCCGTCTGCCGCGGCCGTGCCGCCGGTGCCACAGGACGTCGAGAAGGCCGTCGGGCAATCCGAGGACGAACTGCCGCCCCCGCCACCGCCGCCGCAACCTGCGACAGCTAGGGCGAGCGTCACCAGAGACGCGAGACGAACCGGTGGGATGAGACCGAGTGCATCGAAATTACGCATGTGAAGTTCCTTTCAGACCTGGGTGTTCAACGCAGCCCAAGCTGGTCGTTGATGATACGCGGCGTGATGAAGACAAGCAGTTCGGTCTTGTTGTCTTTACGCTCGTTGCTGCGGAAGAGATAACCGAGCACCGGCAGATCGCCGAGCAGCGGGATCTTGGTCGTCGCGTTGGAGACATCCTGGGTGTAGATGCCCCCGATGACGATCGTACCGCCGTTTTCAACGACAACTTCCGTCTTGACGTGCTTGGTGTCGATCGGGACGCCCGAGGTCAGGGCCACATTGTAGTTGGGCGAATCCTTGTTCACCTCGAGCGTCATCATGATCTTGCCATCAGGCGTGACCTGCGGCTTGACCTTGAGCGCCAGATTGGCCTTCCGGAAAGACACGCTGGTGGCGCCGGAGCTGGTCGCAGAGTTGTACGGGATTTCAGTACCCTGCTCGATGATCGCCTCAGCCTTGTCGGCGGTCATCACGCGCGGACGGGACACCACCTTGCCGCGACCGTCGGCTTCGAGGGCAGAGACTTCGAGATCGATGTAGCGCGTGGCAGCGCTGTTCCACAGGGCCAGCGAGAACGCACCGGCCTGCTTGTTGTTGATCGTCGAGGCCGGCAGATTGACGCCGAGGGAATCGTTGAAGTTCGGCATCGTGACGATCTGGCCGGCCTGGTAGCCGGTGTTCGACAGATTGCCGGACCCGAAGGTGTTGCGATAAACCTGCACGCCGCCGGTGGTGGAGCCCAGCAGGCCGCCGGTCTTGCCGCCGAAGCCCAGGCGGACGCCCAGATTGCGCGAGAAGGTGTCGGTGGCTTCGACGATCTGCGCTTCGATCAGCACCTGACGCACTTCCACGTCGATCTCGGCGATCAGGCGGCGCATCTCTTCGAGGCGCGACGGGATGTCGTTCACGAAGATCTTGTTGCTGCGCTCGTCGGGCACCACGCTGCCGCGCTTGGACAGCACCGTCTGGTCCTTGCTCTTGAGGAACTCGGCGACCGACTTGGCCTTGTGGTAGTTGATCTGGAAGCTCTCGGTGCGCAGCGGCTCGAGATCGCCGATCTGGGCCTTGGCCTCGAGATCGAGCTTCTCGCGGGCGGCGAGTTCATCCCGCGGCGCGATCCAGATCACGTTGCCGTTCTTGCGCATGTCGAGACCACGGGCCTGCAGGATGATGTCCAGCGCCTGATCCCACGGCACGTCCTTCAGGCGCAGGGTGAGGTTGCCCTGCACCGAATCGCTGGTGATGATGTTGAAGTTCGTGAAGTCGGCGATGACCTGCAGCACCGAACGCACGTCGATGTTCTGGAAGTTCAGCGACAGCTTCTCGCCGCCAAAACGCCCCTTGGCGGAGCCCTGGGTGAGCTTGTTCGGGTCTTCGCGGACCGGCTTCACCTCGAGCACGAACTGGTTGTCGCTCTGGTAGGCGTTGTGCTCCCACAGCCCCTTGGGGGTGATGGTCATGCGCACGTTGCCGCCCTGAGCCTGGGTCAGCACGGTGGACACCGGCGTACCGAAATCCAACACGTCGAGCTTGCGACGCAGCTGCTCGGGCACGTCGGTCTTGAGGAAATCGACGATCAGGCTGGTGCCCTGCTGGCGGATGTCGATGCCGGCGTTCGGATCGGACAGATCCACCACCAGCCGGCCTTCGCCTTCCTTGCCGCGGCGGAAGTTGATGTCGCGGATCGCGTGACGCTCGCCCATACCGACCGCCGACGGTGCCGCAAACTGCGACGACTGGGCCACGCCCACGCCGGTGGCTTCCTTCATCTGGGCCGACGAGAGGGTGATCAGCACGTCCTTGCCATCGATGCGGACATCGTAGGGCGAGACGCGGGTCAGGTTGAGGACCAGCCGCGTGCGGTCGCCCACCTGGACGATATTGACACTGCGCAGATCACCGGCGTTGAGCGCCTGGCTGTTGCGCCCGAGGCCGTTGGCGGTATCGGGAAAATCGAAGGCCACCCGCGCCGGATTGGCCACGCTGAAGCTCGCCGGCACGGCCGCCAGGGGCTGGGCCATGGTGAGCTTGAGCATGACGTTGCCGCCCTGATCGGCGGCGACGATGTTCTCGATGCGGTTGGCTGCCCGGGCTTCAGCCCCCGGCGGCGTCTGCGCCAGGGCTGGCGCCAGCGGGGTCAGCCCCCCGAAACATGCTGCAATGACCCACGCGCCAAGCTTGACGCCACAACGTCCCGTTTTCATTTCTTCGACTCCTGAGGCGCCTGCTCTTGCAATTGCAGCGTGCTGATGCGTTCCGTCCACTCACCGCTCGCATCTTCGACGAGTTCCTTCAATGTGACCTCCGTCTCCGTGATGGCGGTGATCTGCCCGTAGTTCTGTCCGAGATAGTTGCCAACCTTCACCTGATGCAGCGTCTTGTCGGCAAAGATGATGGCGTGGGACTGCCCACGTTTCATCAGCACACCGACCATCTTCAGCGATTCCAGGGGATAGGCTTCGAGCGGCTCACGCCGTCGGTTGGCATCGGGAGCAAACTGCCCCCCTTTTTTGTCCGGCTCAAGTTTGGCGACCCGGAACGGATCAACCTTGCTCGCGCCCTGATAATTCACCGGCACGACCTGCTGGATCGGCGGAAGCGGCTTGAGGTTGGGCTTGAGCCCCTTGGAGTTTTCTTCCATCCAGCTGCGCAGGTCATCCTGCTCGTCCCCGCAGCCGGACAACAGAAGCACCGCAGCCAGCGGCAGCAGCGCGGTCAATCGGACGCTCTTCATTTAGCCGCCTTTTCCTTGGCCTTTTCCTTGCGCAGCTTGGCCACTTCGTCGTCGTCAAGGTAGCGGTAGGTCACGGCCGTCGCATCGAACTTGAGCACGCCATCCTTCTGCGTCTCGATTGCGATGTCGTTGAGGGTGACGATCCGCGGCATCTGCGCCACATCGCTCACGAACTCACCGAGGTCGTGGTAGTTGCCGATGACGCGCACCGCGATGGGCAGCTCGGCGTAGAAATCCTTCATGACTTCCGAGCCCGGCTTGAACAGCTCGAACTGCAGACCGCGGCCAAGGCCCGCCTGGTTGATGTCGGCCAGCAGGGCTTCCATCTCGGAGCGGTTGGGCAGTTGCTTCAGCAGCGCGCCGAACTGGCGGTCGATCTCGCTCAGCTGGCGCTTGTACTCGGGCAGATTGACCGCCTGCTCCTTCTTTTCCTTCCACTCCTGCTTGAGGCGGCTTTCCTCTTCGCGCTTGGTTTCGAGCTGCGACCACTGGGTGCTCCAGTCGAGCCACCAGCCGCCGACGACGATGGCGAAGAAGATCGCGATGAGGAAGCTTACCCGCGGCAGCAGCGGCCACTGGCCCGGATCGTTGGGATCCAGGCCCTTGAAATCCCGCATCAGGCTCTGGTAATCCCGGCCCCGGATCTGCTCCATTGACACCCTGAGACCCATTACGGCTTACCCCCTACGATCACGGGCGTCTTTCCCTTCAGCTTGCCGACCGGCTCTTCGGTCTTGGGGCGCTCGATGGTGAAGTTGAGGCTGAACTCGCTGACCCGGCGGTTGTTCAGCGTGGCGGCCTTGACCTCGACGAGATCGGCGCGCTCGAGATTGGGCGAAGCCTCCAGATTGCGCATCAGGTTGGAGACCCGCGCGTTGGACTGGGCGTAACCCGTCAGATTGATCCGCGAACCGCTCTGCTTGAGGCCCTTGAGATAGACGCCTTCGGGCATCTGGCTGGCGAGTTCGTTGAAGATCTGGACCGTTTCGGTTCGGTTGGTCTGCAGGGATTCGATCACCTGCTTGCGCGACAGCAGCGCCTCGGCCTGCTCGCGCAGGCCCTTGATCTCGGCGATTTCCTTGTCGAGTTCGACGATGCTTTCCTTCAGGAAGACGTTCTTGGCTTCCTGACCATCCACGTAGCCAGCGATGATCGTGTGGCCAACAAACCACACCGCCACGCCGGATAGCGCCGCGACCGCGGCAAACAGCCAGAACTGCTGGCGTCGGGCCTTACGTTTTTCCTCCCGGTGGGGGAGCAGGTTGATGCGAATCACGAATCAAACCTCCGCAGCGCCAGTCCGCAGGCCACGAGCAGGGCAGGTGCGTCGGCCGCCAGATTTTTGGGGCGAATCTTGGAACTCAGGCTCATGTTCGCAAAGGGGTTGGCGACCTGGGTCTCGACCTGGGTGCGGCCCGCGACGGTGTCGGCGAGGCCCGGAATGACCGCACAGCCACCGGCCAGCACGATGTGATCCACCTGATTGAACTGGGTCGAGGTGAAGAAGAACTGCAGCGCCCGGGAGACCTCCAGCGCCAGGGCGTCCATGAAGGGCCGCAGCAGTTCGGGTTCGTAGCTCTCGGGCAGGGAGCCGGTGCGCTTGGTGCTTTCGGCCTCCTCGAGGGACATCCCGAAGTGGCGCATGATGTCCTGGGTGAGCAGGAAGCCGCCGAAGGCCTGCTCCCGCGCGTAGATCTGGACGCCGTTACGCAGCACCGACACGTTCATCACGTTGGCGCCCGCATCGACGAGGGCGATGATCTTGTCTTCCCCCTGGCCGGGCAGCTGGGCCTGGACCAGCTCGAAGGCCGACAGCGCCGCGTAGGACTCGACATCCATCACCAGCGCCTTGAGGCCGGCGGCTTCTGCGGCGGCCACGCGGTCTTCGACCTTCTCCTTGCGCGACGCGGCAATCAGCACCTCGTCCTCCTCGGTGCTGGACGCCGCCGGGCCGATGACCTGGAAGTCGAGATTCACCTCGTCGAGGGCGAACGGGATGTACTGGTTGGCCTCGGATTCGACCTGCACCTCCAGCTCCTGATCACGAAGCCCCGCCGGGAGAATGATCTTCTTGGTGATGACCGCCGAGGCGGGCAGCGCCAGCGCGACGAACTTGGTGGTGGTGCCGAGACGGCGCCAGCCGCGACGGATCGCTTCGGCGACGGCGTCGAGGTTGGCCACATTGCCATCGGACACGGCTTCGCGGGGAAGGGCTTCGATCGCATAGCGCTCGACCCGGTACCCGCCCCCGGAAACAGCCGACAACTCGACCATCTTGACCGACGACGACGAAATGTCGACGCCGATCAGGGGACGTGTCCTGGGGCTGAGAAAGGATAGGTCGATCACAAAAAATCCTGAAAATTCTTTATGTTAGGCGCAATAACAACAATCTACATGAAATCCTAGCAACAACCATGACAGGTGTAAAGCAA
>NZ_CALAYQ010000012.1:0-20751 GCF_937894855.1 uncultured Zoogloea sp. | reverse complement strand
GCGACGTGCAGTGGGCCGAGCAGACCATGCGCCTGCACATGCAGGGCACCGAGGAGTTCCTGGGCCAGCTGGCGCGGGAGCTGGCCGCGGGCACGCTGGATGGCGACGGTTTTCAGGTGCGGGCCAACCAGCACATCGCCAACAACCCCGAGCTGGTGAACATCGTGTGGGTGACCGGCGACCAGCGGGTGAAGTGGACAGCGCCCTTCGACACCACCGACTGGCTGGTGGGCGACGGGCTGTCGCAGGTGCAGGTGGCAGTGCTTGCGCGATCCCGCGAGCTGGGCCGGCCGGTGTATGGCGAGGCCTACGTGAATGGCCGCAACATGGCAGTGCTGGAGGTGTACCTGCCGGTGCAGCAGGGGCGCCAGCCGCTGGGGGCGATCGTCGCGGTGTATTCCATCGAACGGATGGTGGCGCACCTGGTGCCGAGCTGGTTCGGCGAGAAATACCGGCTGTCCTTCACCAACGCCAAGGGCGAGCTGCTGGCGGCCAATTCCACGCTGCGGGCGCTGGACGAGAGCCTCGAGTTCTCGGTGCCGCTCGATCCGCCGGGCAACGGGCTGGCGCTGCAGGCCACCGCCTACCACGTGGACAGCGAGCTGCCGAAGGGCTTTCCGATTGCGGTGATCGTCGGGCTGTCGTTCTTCGTGCTGTGGAGCCTGTGGGCATTGCGGGCCCACATGCTGCGCCGGGTGCGGGTGGAGAAGGAGCGCGACCGGCTGTTCAACCTGTCCCTCGACATGCTGGCGGTGATGGCTCACGACGGGCTGTTCCGGCGCTGCAACCCGGCCTTCGAGCGCATCCTGGGATATTCGCCCGAGGCGCTGCCGGGCAGTTCGCTCCTCGATTACATCCACCCGGACGACGTGGCCGACTCAGTGGTGCGCCTGCGCAGCCTGGCGGCAGGCACGCCGGAGGCCTTCGAGAACCGCTGCCGCTGCGCCGATGGCAGCTACCGCTGGCTGGCCTGGAGCATCAACTCGGTGCCCGAGGAGAAGCTGATGTACGCCGTCGCCCACGACATCACCGGGCGCAAGGCGGCGGAGGAGGCGCTCCACCACGAATATGCCTTCCGCCAGTCGATGGAGGAATCCCTCATCACCGGCCTGCGGGCCATCGACCTGACCGGCCGCATCACCTACGTGAACCCGGCCTTCTGCCGCATGACCGGCTGGTCGCGGGAGGAGCTGGTGGGTTCGGCTCCACCTTTCCCCTACTGGCCGCCCGACGAGATCGAGACCTTGCAGCACAACCTGGAACTCACCCTGAGCGGCAACGCGCCCTCCACCGGCTTCGAGATGCGCGTGCAGCGCAAGAACGGCGAGAGCATGGATGCGCGTTTCTACCTGTCGCCGCTGATCGACGGGGACGGCCGACAGACCGGCTGGATGGCCTCCATCACCGACATCACCGAGCCCAAGCGCGTGCGCGCCCAGCTGGAGGCCGCCCACGAGCGCTTCGTGGCGATTCTCGACGGCCTCGACGCGGCGGTGTACGTGGCCGACGCCGCCAACGACGAGATCCTCTTCGCCAACCGCGCCTTCAAGAGCATCTACGGCTTTGATGCGGTGGGCCAGCGGGTCGGCATCTACGGCCTGCCCACGCCACCCGACACCAACTGGTACGACGTGGACCCGCGCCGCCTGTCGCCCCAGCAGGTGCCCCGCGAGCTCTACGACGGCGAGCTGCAGAACGGGCTTTCCGGCCGCTGGTATCACATCCGCGAGCGTGCCACCCGCTGGGTGGATGGCCGCGTGGTGCGGATGGCGATCGCCACCGACATCACCGACAAGAAGCGCGTCGAAGAAGAAAACCGCGCCCAGCAGGAACGCCTGCAGCGCACCTCGCGCCTCATCACCATGGGCGAGATGGCCTCCACGCTGGCCCACGAGCTCAACCAGCCGCTGGCGGCGATCGCCAATTACTCGATGGGCTGCGTCAATCGCCTGCAGTCGGGCGAATATCGCCAGGAGGACATCCTCACCGCGATGCAGAAGGCCAGCGCCCAGGCCGAGCGGGCCGGGCGGATCATCCGCCGGGTGCGCGAGTTCGTGAAGAAGAGCGAGCCGCGGCGCCAGCTGGTGGCCCTGTCCGGCATCGTCGAGGACGCCATCGGCTTTGTCGAGATCGACGCCCGCCGCCACGTTGCCCAGGTGGTGAGCCAGATCCCCGCCGATCTGCCGCCGGTGTTTGCCGACACCGTGATGATCGAGCAGGTGGTGCTCAACCTCGTCAAGAACGGCATCGAGGCCATGCGCGAGACGCCCGCCGAGGAGCGCGTCCTCACGGTGTCGGCGAGGATCGCCGAGCATAATCTGGTCGAGGTGTCGGTGGCCGACCGGGGTCACGGCCTCTCCGACGAAGCCCGCGAAAAACTGTTCTCGCCGTTCTACACCACCAAGGCCGAGGGCATGGGCATGGGCCTCAACATCTGCCGCTCGATCGTCGAATTCCACAACGGCCGCCTGTGGGTGGACGCGAACCCCGCCGGAGGATGTATCTTCCGCTTCACCCTGCCTTTGGAGACTCCCCTTGAAAGCGCCCGAATCGACGCCTGAACAAATCATCTATCTGGTGGATGACGATGAAGCCCTACGGGATTCCCTCGTCTGGCTGCTCGAATCCCAGGGTTTCAAGGTCGCCGCCTTCCCGTCGGCCGAAGATTTCCTGCGCCGCTGGCGGCCGGAGTTCAACGGCTGCCTGCTGCTGGACGT
The DNA here is from genome assembly GCF_937894855.1 of uncultured Zoogloea sp. Lineage (NCBI taxonomy): Bacteria > Pseudomonadati > Pseudomonadota > Betaproteobacteria > Rhodocyclales > Zoogloeaceae > Zoogloea > uncultured Zoogloea sp. Next base: position 18,034 of record NZ_CALAYQ010000012.1, on the reverse strand, counting down.
GCGCATGCCGGGGATGAGCGGGCTGGAGCTCCACGAGCGCCTGCGTGCCCAGTACTGCACCCTGCCGGTCATCTTCATCACCGGCCACGGCGACGTGCCGATGGCGGTGGCGGCGCTCAAGAAGGGCGCGGTGGATTTCATCGAGAAGCCCTTCAACGATAACGACCTGCTGCACCTGGTGAGCCAGTGCCTCGCCAAGGAGCGCGAGAGCCGCGACCGCCGCCGCCAGGACGCCGAAGTCTCCCGCCGGCTCGACCAGCTCACCCAGCGCGAGCGCGAGGTGCTGGACCTCATCATCGTCGGAAAGCTGAACAAACAGATCGCCGATGTGCTCGGAATCAGTATCAAGACGGTGGAAGTCCATCGCGCCCGCGTGATGGAGAAGATGGGCGCGCAATCCCTGGCTGAGCTCGTCCAGAACGTCATGGCGATCGAAGGGGTTGCGGGTCGATCGTGATACATATTTTCAGTTGGCTTTAGAAAAAATGTATCTTTAGTTGACCTGTCTCAAGCTCGTCCGCGGCGGGGCTTTCTACACTCTCCGGCTTCATCCTGTCGGAGAGTTGCTTCATGGGGAACGCCCTGACCGCCACCGCGGCAAACCGCCTGTTCCTGTCCGGTAACGACGCCGTCGCTCACGCCGCGCGGGATGCCGGCGTGCGTGTGGCGGCCGCCTATCCCGGCACGCCGAGCACCGAGATACTCGAAGTGCTGGCCCGTTTCCCCGGCCTCTACGCCGAGTGGTCGCCCAACGAAAAGGTCGCCCTCGAAGTGGCGCTGGGCGCGTCGATGATGGGCGCCCGGGCGTTCTCTGCGATGAAGCACGTGGGGCTCAACGTGGCCTCCGACGCCCTGATGACCATGACCGTCACCGGCGTCGAGGGCGGTCTGGTGATCGCTGTGGCCGACGACGTGGCATGTCGTCATCCCAGAACGAGCAGGATTCGCGCTTCTGGGGGCGCTTCGCCCACGTGCCGGTGCTGGAGCCGGCCGATTCCCAGGAAGCCTACGACATGACCCGGGCGGCCTTCCGGCTGTCCGAGCAGTTCCGCGTGCCGGTGATCCTGCGCCTCACCACCCGCATCTGCCACGTGAAGGGCCGAGTCGAACTCGCCCCGCCCGAGGCCCACGAGCCGACCGGCTTCATCAAGGACCCGCGACGCTGGGTAATGGTGCCCGGCAACGCCAAACCGCGTCTGCCGCTGATGTTCGAGCGGGAGGCGGCCCTGCGCGCCGAGGCGTCGGTGTCGCCGCTCAATCGCATCGAATCCGGCCCCGACCGGCGGATCGGCTTCGTCACCTCCGGTCCGGCCTACATGCACGTGCGTGAGGCCTTCCCCGATGCGCCGGTGCTCAAGCTCGGGATGAGCTACCCGCTGCCCCTCGATCTGGTGCGCGAACTGGCTGCCGGGGTTGAAACCTTGCTGGTGGTGGAGGAGACCGAACCGCTCGTCGAAGCGGAGATCAAGGCCGCCGGCATCGCCTGCGTGGGCAAGGACGTGCTGCCGCGCCTGGGCGAGCTGTCGCCCGAGGTGCTGCGCCGAGGCGTGGCCCGCCTGCGCGGCGAGGCCCCGCCCGAAGTCGACGCGCTGCCGGCCCAGCAGGTCTTCCCGCGGCAGCCCACCATGTGTGTGGCCTGTCCGCATCTGGGCATCTACTACACGCTGTCCCAGCTCAAGAACATCATCATCTCCGGTGACATCGGCTGCTACACCCTGGGCGCCGGCCACCCGTGGAACGCGCTGGATACCTGCATCTCGATGGGCGCCTCGATGGGCATGGCGCTGGGCATGGACAAGGGGCGTGGCGACTCCGACCGCAACAAGAAGATCGTCGCGGTGATCGGCGACTCGACCTTCATGCACATGGGCATGCAGGGCCTGCTCGACATCACCTACAACGGCGGCAACGTGACGGTGCTGCTGCTCGACAACCGCGCGGTGGGCATGACCGGCGGCCAGGACAACCCGGCCACCGGCCGCGACATCCATGGCGCCGAAGCGCCGCGGGTGGATTTTCCGCGCATGTGCGAGGCGCTCGGGGTGAAGAAGGAGCGCATCCGGGTGGTCGATCCCTACCAGCTGCCGGTGCTCTTCAAGACGCTGCGGGAGGAGACCAAGATCGACGAGCCCTCGGTGATCATCACCGACCGGCCCTGCGTGCTCATCGACGACTACAAGAAGACGCCGCCCTACGCGGTGATCGACGACACCTGCACCGGCTGCGGCAACTGCCTCGAGGTGGGCTGCCCGGCGATCCATGTGACCCGCCGCGACAAGGCCATCAAGCCGTCGGGCAAGGAGGTCGACCTCGCCTTTGTGCGTATCGAGACCAGCGCCTGCACGGGTTGTGGGCTGTGCGTCCAGCCCTGCGCGCCAAAGGCGATTGTTCACGCCGCGCCGGTGGTGCCGGTGCGCTTCATGAGCCGTGGCTGAGGAGGGCGGTGCAATGCAACGTAATACCAACATCCTCGTATGCGGCATCGGCGGCCAGGGCGTGATGACCGCCACCGAGATCCTCGCCGAAGCGGCGCTGGCCCTCGGCTTCGACGCCAAGAAAACCGAAGTGGCGGGCATGAGCCAGCGGGGCGGGGTGGTGGTGTCGCACCTGCGCTTTGGCGAGCGGGTGCTGTCGCCCCAGATCGCCCAGGGCGAGGCCGACCTGCTGGTGGGCTTCGAGGCCGCCGAGACGCTGCGCTGGGCCCACATGCTGCGCCCGGGCGCGCCGGTGCTCACCAACACCTCGCGCCTGTCGCCGCCGGTGGTGGAGTGCGGCGTGTTCGAATTACCCGGATGATCCGGTCGGCCAGCTGCGCGCCCTGGGCGTGCCGCTGCAGGCCTTCGATGCGGCCGAGATCGCGCTGGAGTTCGGCGACATCCGCCTCGGCAACACGGTGATGCTGGGCGCCATGTCGGATCACCTGCCGTTTCCCGCCGAGGTGCTGCGGGATGCGGTCGAGGCCCGCTTCGCCCAGCGCAAGCCCGGGAAGCGCGACGTGAATCTGCGCGCCTTCGACGCCGGCCGGGAGCGGGCGGCGGCGCTGGTGGTCTAGATAGTCGGCCCAGGGCGTCACTATCGCCGGGCCGGACGAACTCCAGCGGACGGCTTCAAGGTTGATTGCAGCATCAGCGTACCCCGGAAGACATCGACGGCGTGGAGCAGGGTGCCGACCTCGGGCGGATTGGCCAAGGCGGCGATGTGCTTTTCAATGGCTTGGGGGAGGGCGCCGTGCAATCTCCCGTCGGGGCACGTTCTGTGGGTCCGATCGCTACGAGGTAGCGCAAAAACCAGTCTTCCACTTTGAACGGCGCCGCGGGCCGTTTCCAGCCGTCCGCGGGCAGGATGGCGGCTTGGGTGAGGGGCCTTTGGGGGCGGCGCCGGCGGGCAGGGTAGTTGTTGCCCCAGCTTGCTTCCGGAATGCAATAACCCTGCTCGGACTGCCTTGGACGTAAAAAAGGCCAAGAACCCTGATCTTGCTAGGTTTCTCGGCCTTCTCCGGAACATCCCGGACTCGATTCTGGTGGAGCTGGGGGGAATCGAACCCCCGTCCGCAAGCCTTCATTAAGTAGTTCTACATGCGTAGCCGCCTGATTTGAATCTCGCTGCCTTCGTCGCGCAGGAGCACGCTACGCAGGCCGCCAGTCACTTAGTCTTATTCGATACATAGTGACCCTATATCGAACCAGCCAATGTAAATGACCGCTCTGTCTTAGATCTTGCGACCCTCAACCCGGACCATCGGCCATCCGGTGAGCGGTTCGCCGGGTTTAAGCGGCGAGCGCGAACTTTTCGTCGTTGGCGTTTAATTGATTTCCAGACAGATTTACGAGCGAACTGGAGTGCTCGGCATGCCCTACATTAACTCCGCACCCACGTCGAAGCCAGGTCAGCCCCTTGTGATGCAATGTTTAGTCTCCAGCGGTGGCTGGAAAGTTCCCGATCATAACATGTCTTTCGCTCAGGCGAGATGGGGAAGGACATCCATGGGGTGGGCGATGATCGAATGGGCGCCCCAGGTGTGGATTGGATCGTCCGTGCCGAGGTAGCCGTATGCGGCGGCCAGGGTTTTCATTCCGGCGGCCTTGCCGGCTGTGATGTCACGGATGTCGTCGCCGACATACAGGCAGCGGGTCGGCTCGACGTCTATCGCGGCGCAGGCGTGCAGGAGCGGATCGGGATGGGGTTTGGCGCGGGCGGCGGTATCGCCACCCACGACGCACGCGCTTCGCGCCGTGAGACCGAGCGCGGCGATCAGCGGGTGGGTGTAACGCTCGGGCTTGTTGGTGACGATACCCCAGGGCACGCCGTGGCTTTCAAGGTGAGCCAGCAGTTCGGCCATGCCCGGGAACAGGCAGGTCCTGATACATAGTCCCTCAGCGTAAAGCTCTAGAAAGCGCGCCGCCAGCCCGGGGTAGGTGTCGGCATCCGGCAAGATGCCGAAGCCGACGCCGAGCATGCCGCGCACCCCGTGGGAGACCTGGGCGCGCACGGCTTCAAACGGGGTGGGGGCAAGTCCGTGTTCGATCTGCATGCGGTGAAGGATCCGTGCGAAATCGGGCGCGGTGTCCGCCAGGGTTCCATCGAGATCGAAGAAGACGGCGTCAGCCATGCCGGGTGGTGCGCATCAGGTAATTGACGTCGGTGTCGCGCCCGAGCGAATAGACCTTGCTGATCGGGTTGTAGGACATGCCGATGAGTTCCTCGACATCCAGGCCCGCCTCGCGCACGTAACGAGCCAGTTCGGATGGCTTGATGAACTTGGCGTACTCGTGGGTGCCCATCGGCAGCATCTTGAGCACGTATTCGGCGCCGACCACCGCCATCAGGTAAGACTTGAGGTTTCGGTTGAGCGTGGAGAAGAAGACGTGCCCGCCGGGCTTCACGAGCGCGGCGCAGGCCCTGATGGTGCTGGCTGGGTCCGGGACGTGCTCGAGCATTTCCATGCAGGTGACGACGTCAAAGCTGCCGGGGCATTCCCGGGCGATGTCTTCGGCTGAGATGTGCCGGTAATCGACGGTCTGGCCGCTTTCGTAGAGATGCAGTCGGGCCACGCCGAGGGCTTTCTCCGAAAGGTCGACCCCTGTGACCTGTGCCCCGCGGGCTGCCATGGACTCGGCGAGGATGCCGCCGCCACAGCCGATATCGACGACTTTCTTGCCGGCGATCTGGGCGGCGCCGTCGATCCAGTCGAGCCGCAAGGGGTTGATCTGGTGAAGCGGTTTGAATTCGGATTCGGGATCCCACCAGCGGTGGGCGAGGTCACTGAATTTCTGCAGTTCGGCGGGATCGGCGTTCATCGTGAGTTGGCTTTGAATCGAAATGACAGGGTGCGATTGTATTGCGCCCGGCTGAAAAACAAAAAGCCCTGCAGGGCAGGGCTTTTTGAGTACGACGTGAAGTCTGAAGATCGACGGATTACTTGGTGCCGATGACTTCGATTTCGACGCGACGATCCGGCTGCAGGCAATCGACCAGCTTCTTGTTCTTGCCGCTTTCCTTGCCGAGGTTGTTGCACTTGCCAGTGGTGACGGGCTGCTTCTCGCCCTTGCCTTCAGTGTAAACACGGTTGGCTTCAACGCCCTTGCCGACCAGGTAGGTCTTGACGGCGGCAGCACGCTTCTCGGACAGCTTCTGGTTGTAGGCGTCGCCACCGATGCGGTCGGTGTGGCCAACGGCCAGGATCACTTCCAGCTTCACGGTCTTGGCCTTGGCAGCCAGATCGTCAAGCTTGGCCTTGCCGGCGGGCAGCAGGACGGCCTTGTCGAATTCAAAGAGGGCGTCGGCAGCCAGCTTGACCTTGTCGGAAACCGGAGCGACAGCAGCCGGAGCAGCAGCCTTGGCGCCAGCAGCCGGAGCGGCAGCAACAACGCACTTGTCAGCCGGGACGACATCCTTGTCGCATTCGCAGCCAACCGGCAGGTTGTTGTCAGCCTGCAGGGTGTTGGTGGCGGCGGCCGGGGTCCAGTAGCCAGTGCGCCAGCAGAGGTCGAAACCGCTGCGAGCAACGACGTTGCGGCCATCGATCACGTAAGGCACTTCGCCTTTCGTATCGACAACGACGTCTTTGGCGAAGCTGGCGGAAGCGGACAGGCCGAGAGCGGCAAGTGCGGCGGCCATCAGCAGTTGTTTTTTGGCTTGTTTGATCATCGTTTTCCTCGTCGCAAGGCAAAGGGATAGAACCGGAAAATTCATCCATGCCGCTTGAGCGCATTACGAACTCAGGCAGCATATCCAATTCATTGGCGGAGCTTATTCTGCCATAGGCGGGCGATGCCCAATAGCTCCGTGTTGGTTATTTGCAACAGTTTCCCATGCTTTACTCGCCGTTGTCCACCGACCCACACGTCCGACACTGCGCGGCGGTCCAGCACGTGGATGAGGTGGGATGCCGGATGGTAACAGGGTAGCTCGTCCGGGTCGTCGATCCTGAGGGCGGCGATGTCGGCGGCCTTGCCGGGTTCGATCGAACCGATCTCCGCGTCGAGCCCGAGGGCACGGGCGCCGCCCAGGGTGGCCATCCGCAGGGCCTGGTGGGCGGGCAGGGTGGCGGCGTCGCTGGTCTGGAGCTTTGCAAGGAGGCTCGCCTGGCGCATCTCGCGCAGCAGGTCGAGGCGGTTGTTGCTCGCTGCACCGTCGCTGCCCAGCCCGACCGCCAGCTGGCGATCAAGCAGGGACGCGACTGGCGCGGCGCCGCTGGCGAGCTTCATGTTGGACGTGGGGCAGTGGGCAATGGCGCACTGGTGGATCGCCAGCCGTTCGATGTCCTCGGTGTCGAGATGGACGGCGTGGACGCCGATTAGGCTGGGGCCGAGCAGTCCGAGGGATTCGAGCCGGGCGACGGGGCGCTGTCCGAACTCCCTGACGCTGTCGGCGACTTCACCGGCGGTTTCGTGGATATGTATATGGATGGGCAGTTCGAGTTCGTCGGCGAGGGCGCCGATGCGCTCGAAGCTCTTGTTGGAGACGGTGTAGGGTGCGTGGGGTGCGAGGGCGAAGCGGATCAGCGGATTGTCGCGCCAGGCGTCGCGGGCTTCGAGGCCCTTGCGCAGGTAGTCGTCGGCGTCGGCGGCGTACTGGGAGGGGAATTCGATGACGGTGATCCCGAGCACGCCGCGCAGCCCGAGGCGTGCGAAGGCTTCGGCTGTGGCCTCGGGGAAGAAGTACATGTCGTTGCAGGTGGTGATGCCGCCCCGGAGCATCTCGGCGGCGGCGAGCAGGCTGCCATCCCGCACGAAGGCGTGGGAGGCGTGGCGGGATTCGGCGGGCCAGATCGCCTCCTGCAGCCAGCGCATCAGCGGGAGGTCGTCGGCCAGGCCGCGCATGAGGGTCATGGCGGCATGGCAGTGGAGATTGACGAAGCCGGGAGTGACGATGTGGTCGGGCAGGCTGACGGTTTCGGTGGCGGCAAACCGGGTTCGCGCCTCGGCGATGGGCAGGACGGCGACGATGCGCCCATCGTGCACCGCGATCGCGTGGTGCTCGAAGGTGGTGTTGTCCGGCTCCACGGGAATGATCCAGCGGGCTTCGATGAGCAGGTCGACCGGCGTCGGTGTCATGGTGGTTCTCGGCGTGGGCGGAAAAAACCCCGCGCTGGGCGGGGTTTGGATGAAACAGAAGCGGGCCGATCGTTACTTGGCCGTGCCCTTGACGTCCACGGTGACGCGGCGATTGGGGGCGAGGCACTCGATCAGCTTCTTGCGGCCGAGCTTGTCGTCGCAGCTCTTGATCGGCTGGGTCTTGCCGGCGCCCATGGTGTCGATCACGTCGGCGTTCATGCCGCGGCTGACGAGGTAGGCGCGGACGGCATCGGCGCGCTTGTCGGAGAGCTTCTGGTTGTAGCTCTGGGAGCCGAGGCGGTCGGTGTGGCCGGTGACGATGACGGCGGTGACTTGGGCGCAGCTGGAGAGCTTGCCGATGATCGCGCTGTCGAGATGGGCCTTGGCGGCCGGGGTGAGCGTGGCCTTGTTGAAGGCGAAGCCGGTGTCGGCAGCCAGGTGGCTGGTGAAATCACACTTGGGTGCGACGGCCGGTGCGGCCGGGGCTGCGGGCGCTGCCGGTGCAGCGGCGCGGGCAGGGGGCGAACACTTCTCGGCGCCGACGACGTCCTTGTCGCATTCGCAGCCCACGGGCAGTTCGCCTGCCTTCACCTCGCCGGCGGCCGCGGGCGTCCAGTAACCGGTGCGCCAGCACAGATCGGTGCCGCTCTTGACGACAGCGTTGCGCTGGTCGATGGCGTAGGGGACTTCGCCCTTCGGATCGACGACGATGTCCTTGGATTGCGCCATGGCCGACAGGCTGGCGAGCATCAGGACGGTGGCGGACGCCAGGCGAAACTTGGCTGCGTTCATGGGGTTTCCTCCTCAGGTTGGATGGGGCGCTCGGGGCACCCGTCTCGTGATGGTGATTGACCTGCCGATTAGAGCATATGAAGCCGGGCCGTCACAACGAACAAGGAGCGCACACGGATGGGCAGGTCGGGGCGTGGTGGGTGATGCGAGCCGAAAGCGGCTTGCGGCGGCGTGCTAAACTTACCGTTTTTCGTCTCTTCGACGAATAGTCGATTCCTCGCGGTGCCATGATCCCGTTCGCCAAAGAAACCTTACCCATCAGCCTCGAAGACGAGATGCGTCACGCCTACCTGGATTACGCGATGAGCGTGATCGTCGGGCGGGCCCTGCCGGATGTACGCGATGGCCTGAAACCCGTGCATCGGCGCGTGCTGTTTGCCATGCACGAGCTGGGCAACGACTGGAACAAGGCTTACAAGAAATCCGCCCGTATCGTCGGTGACGTGATCGGTAAGTATCACCCCCACGGCGATCAGTCGGTTTACGACACCATCGTGCGGATGGCCCAGGATTTCTCGCTGCGCTACATGCTGGTGGATGGCCAGGGCAACTTCGGCTCGGTGGATGGCGACAGCGCGGCGGCCATGCGTTACACCGAAATCCGCATGGCCAAGATCGGCCACGAGCTGCTGGCCGACATCGACAAGGAAACCGTCGACTTCGGCCCCAACTACGACGGCTCCGAGAAAGAGCCGCTGGTGCTGCCGGCGCGCATCCCGAACCTGCTCATCAACGGCTCCGGCGGTATCGCGGTGGGCATGGCGACCAACATTCCGCCCCACAACCTCACCGAAGTCGTCGATGCCTGCCTGCGCCTGCTGCAGGAGCCCGATGTTTCCATCGACGAGCTCATCAAGATCGTCCCCGCCCCGGATTTTCCCACCGCCGCGCTGATCTACGGCCTCTCCGGCGTGCACGAAGGCTACCGCACCGGCCGCGGTCGGGTGGTGATGCGCGCGCGCACGCACTTCGAGGACATCGGCAAGGGCGATCGCCAGGCGATCATCGTCGACGAGATCCCGTATCAGGTTAACAAGAAGACCCTGCTCGAGAAGATCGCCGAGCTGGTGAACGAAAAGCGGATCGAAGGCATCAGCGAGATCCGCGACGAATCCGACAAGTCGGGCATGCGCGTGGTCATCGAGCTCAAGCGTAACGAGATGCCCGACGTGGTGCTGAACAACCTGTTCAAGCAGACCCAGCTGCAGGACACCTTCGGCATGAACATGGTGGCGCTGGTGGATGGCAAGCCGCGCCTGCTCAACCTGCGCCAGATGATCGACTGCTTCCTCGCCCACCGGCGCGAGGTGGTCACCCGTCGCACCATCTTCGAACTGCGCAAGGCCCGCGAGCGCGGCCACATCCTCGAAGGCCTGGCCGTTGCGCTCTCGAACGTGGACGAGATCATCGCCCTCATCAAGGCCGCGCCCACGCCGCCGGAAGCCAAGAAGGCGCTGATGGGCCGCCAGTGGCGTTCGGCGCTGGTCGAGGAGATGCTCCACCGCGCCGTTGCCGACGCTGCCGCCTTCCGCCCCGAAGGCCTCGCGCCGGAGTTCGGCCTGTCGGAGCAGGGCTACCGCCTCTCCGACGCTCAGGCGCAAGCGATCCTTGAACTGCGCCTGCAGCGCCTGACCGGCCTCGAACAGGACAAGATCGTCGCGGAATACCGCGAGGTGATGGACACCATCGCCGACCTGCTGGACATCCTGGCCCGGCCGGAGCGGATCACCGCGATCATCGGCGACGAGCTTGCGCTCATCAAGCAGCAGTTCGGCGACCCGCGCCGCTCCGAGGTGGTGATGAACACCGCCGACATCAATATCGAGGATCTGATCGCGCCCCAGGATATGGTCGTCACTCTGTCCCACACCGGCTACTTCAAGCGCCAGCCGCTCACCGACTACCGCGCCCAGAAGCGCGGCGGCCGTGGTAAGCAGGCGGCGGCGGTCAAGGACGACGACTTCGTCGACCAGCTCTTCGTGGCCAACACCCACGACCACATCCTGTGCTTCTCCAATCGTGGCCGGCTGTACTGGCTCAAGGTGTATGAGGTGCCGGAAGGCAACCGCAATTCCCGCGGCAAGCCCATCGTCAACCTCTTCCCGCTGCTGGAGGGTGAGAAGATCACCGCCGTGCTGCCGGTCAAGGAGTTCGACGAAGGTCACTTCATCTTCATGGCCACCGCCCAGGGCACCGTCAAGAAGACCCCGCTCACCGACTTCTCCAACCCCCGCAAGGCCGGCATCATCGCCGTGGGGCTGGACGAGGGCGACTTCCTGGTTGGCGTGGCGATCACCGACGGCAAGCACGACGTGATGATGTTCTCCGACGCCGGCAAGGCGGTGCGCTTCTCCGAGAACGATGTGCGTCCGATGGGCCGTCAGGCCCGCGGCGTGCGCGGCATGATGCTCGAGGAGGGCCAGAGCGTGATCGCGATGGTGGTCTCCGGCGACGAATCGCCGAGCGTGCTCACCGCCACCGAAAACGGCTTCGGCAAGCGCACCCCGATCGCCGAATACACCCGCCACGGCCGCGGCACCAAGGGCATGATCGCGATCCAGACCTCCGACCGTAACGGCAAGGTCGTCGCCGCCACGCTGGTTACCGAGAAGGATCAGCTGATGCTGATCACCACCGGCGGTGTTCTGGTGCGCACCCGCGTCTCCGAGATCCGCGAGATGGGCCGCGCCACCCAGGGCGTGACGCTGATCTCGGTGGATGAGGGCAGCACCCTCTCCGGCGTGCAGAAGATCCTCGAAGGCGACGAGGACGAGCAGGAAGTCGGCGGCGAAGGCGCCCCGGAAGCCTGAGGCTTGAGCAGCAAGAGCAACCCGTAATTCAGGATTCAGACGATGCGTATCTTCAATTTCTCGGCGGGGCCGGCAGTGCTGCCGACTCCGGTCCTCGAAAAGGCCCGCGACGAACTCCTCGACTGGCATGGTCGCGGCATGAGCATCATGGAGATGTCCCACCGGGGCAAGGATTTCACCGGCGTGATCGAATCGGCCGAGGCCGACCTGCGCACGCTGATGGGCATCCCGTCCAGCTACAAGGTGCTGTTCCTGCAGGGCGGGGCCACCCAGATGTTCGCGCAGATCCCGATGAATCTGCTGGCCGGCGGCTCGGCGGATTACGTGGTCACCGGTTCGTGGTCGAAGAAGGCCATCAAGGAAGCCCAGCGCGTCGGCAAGGCGCGTCTGGCGGGCTCCACCGAGGCCGATGCCTTCACCCGCCTGCCGGGCGCCGGCGAGCTGAGCTTCGATCCTTCGGCTGCCTACGTGCATCTGTGCACCAACGAAACCATCCACGGCGTCGAGATGTTCGACCTGCCCGAAACGCCGGCCGGCGTGCCGGTGGTGGCCGACATGAGCTCGCACATCCTGTCGCGTCCGATGGACGTCTCGAAGTACGGGTTGATCTACGCCGGCGCGCAAAAGAACATCGGCCCGGCTGGCCTCGTCATCGTGATCGTCCGCGAAGACCTGCTGGGCAAGGCTGCGCCCACCACGCCCACCGTGATGGACTTTGCGGTGATGGCCGAGAACGGCTCGATGCTCAACACCCCACCGACCTTCAGCATCTATCTGGCGGGGCTGATCTTCAAGCACCTGCTCGCCAAGGGGGGCGTGGCTGCGGTCGAGGCGGCCAACATCGCCAAGGCAAAGCGGCTCTATGACGCGATCGATGGCAGCGGCGGCTTCTACCGCAACCCGGTGGCGGTCGATTGCCGCTCGCGCATGAACGTGCCCTTCACTCTGGCCGATGGCGCGCTGGATGCCGCATTCCTGGCGGCTGCTGCCGAGCGCCGGCTGGAAGGGCTCAAGGGCCACAAGTCGGTGGGAGGCATGCGGGCGTCGATCTACAACGCCATGTCGCTCGAAGGCATCGACGCGCTGGTCGAGCTGATGCAGGATTTCGCTGCGCGCCGGGCGTGAGCGGCGCATTTTCAGGAGAGGGCATGAACGAGGGGATGCTGCAGGAACTGGGTGTTGTTCGCGCCCAGATCGACGCCATCGACGCACAGATCCTGGCGCTGCTCAACGAGCGCGCCAGATGCGCCCAGCACGTGGGTGAAATCAAGGCCAAGTATGGCGAGTTCGGGCAGGTTTACCGCCCCGAGCGCGAAGCCCAGGTGCTGCGCCGCATCCAGGATCTCAACGCCGGGCCGCTGCCCGACGAGAGCGTCACCTTCTTCTTCCGGGAGGTGATGTCGGCCTGCCTGTCCCTCGAGAACCCCCTCGGCGTGGCCTTTCTTGGCCCGCTGGGCACCTTTTCCGAGAGCGCTGCGGTCAAGCACTTCGGCCACGCCGCGCGGCTGGCGCCCCAGGGCAGCATCGACGACGTGTTCCGCGAGGTCGAAGCCGGTCATGCCCAGTATGGCGTCGTGCCGGTCGAGAATTCCACCGAGGGCGCCGTCGGTCGCACCCTTGATCTGCTCTTCGGCACCTCGCTCAAGATCTGCGGCGAGGTGGTCGTGCGTATCCATCAGCACCTGATGACCCGCGAGTCCAGCCTTGGCAGCATCCGCAAGGTGTATTCCCACGCCCAGTCCCTGGCTCAGTGCCACGAGTGGCTCAACCGCTCGCTGCCCGGCGTGCCGCGGATTCCCGTCGGCAGCAACGCCGAAGCGGCCCGGCTGGCATCCCTCGAGCCGGGCGCCGCGGCGATCGCCGGCGAGGCAGCCTCTGAGCGCTACGACCTGCCGCGGCTGGTCGAGAACATCGAGGACGAGCCCAACAACACCACCCGCTTCTTCGTGCTCGGTCGCCACGACGCCGGCCGCTCTGGCGCCGACAAGACCTCACTGATCATGTCCGCCAGCAACCGCCCCGGTGCGATGCACGAACTGCTCGCCCCGCTGGCCGATGCGGGCGTGTCCATGAGTCGCCTCGAATCGCGCCCGGCCCGCTCGGCCCTGTGGGAATACGTGTTCTACGTGGACGTCGAAGGCCATCGCGACGATCCGGCGGTCAAGGCTGCCCTCGATGCCCTGGCCGATCGGGCTGCCTGTCTGAAAGTCCTGGGTTCCTACCCCCAGGCTGTGTACTGATTTCTCCTGGAGTCTCCGATGCGTTTGTGTGATCTGGCGCCCGCCCACATCCGGGCGATCTCTCCCTATCAGCCTGGCAAGCCGATTTCCGAACTGGCCCGCGAGATGGGGCTGGCCGAGGAATCCATCGTCAAGCTCGCCTCCAACGAGAACCCCCTCGGTGTCGGCGAGAAGGCCCGCGCCGCGATGCAGGCGTCGCTTGCCGACATCGCCCGCTACCCCGACGGCAACGGTTTCGAGTTGAAGGACGCCCTGTGCCGCCGCTACGGCGTGGCGATGAACCAGATCGTCCTCGGCAACGGCTCCAACGACATCCTCGAGATGGTCGCCGGCGCCTTCCTCGGCCCCGACCGCGACGCGATCTACGCCCAGCACGCCTTCGCCGTCTATCCGCTCGCGACCCAGGCGGCCGGCGCCCGCGGCATCGAAGTGCCGGCCAAGGCGTTCGGCCACGACCTCGACGCCATGCTGGCGGCGATCACGCCGGCCACCCGCGTCATCTTCATCGCCAACCCCAACAACCCCACCGGGACCTTCGTGCCCGGAGCCGAGCTCGAGGCCTTTCTCGCCCGTGTGCCGGCGGATGTGCTGGTGGTGCTGGACGAGGCCTACACCGAATACCTCGCCCCGGCCGACCGCTACGACGCCATCGCCTGGGTTGCCCGCTTCCCCAACCTGCTGGTCAGCCGCACCTTCTCGAAGGCGTATGGGCTCGCCGGCCTGCGTGTGGGCTACGGCATCGGCAACCCGGCGGTGATCGACCTGCTCAACCGGGTGCGTCAGCCGTTCAACGTGTGCATCCCGGGCCTCGCCGCCGCGGCTGCGGCGCTATTCGACGACGAATTCCTCCAGCGCAGCTTCGAGCTCAACGCCGCCGGCATGAAGCAGTTGTGCGACGGCTTCACGCGCCTTGGGCTGGAGTGGATCCCGTCCTACGGCAACTTCGTCACCTTCAAGGTGGGCGATGGCGCCGGCGTCAATCAGCGCCTGCTGCGCCAGGGCGTGATCGTCCGCCCCATCGGCGGCTACGGCATGCCCGAATGGCTGCGCGTCTCCATCGGCCTCGAGAGCGAGAACGCCCGCTTCCTCGAAGTCCTGCCTGCAGCCCTGGCCTGAGCGGTGCCCGGCGTGAACAAGATCGACAAGCTGGTCGTCTGCGGCGTCGGCCTGATCGGTGGCTCCTTCGCCCTCGCGCTGCGCAAGGCGGGCCTCGTCAATCACATCGTCGGCGTGGGGCGTCGCCCCGAGCCTCTGGCCAAGGCCCGCGAACTCGGCCTCATCGACGAAATCTCCACCGACTGGGCAACGGCCCTGCAGGGCGCTGATCTGGTCCTGCTGGCGATGCCGGTCGGCCAGATGGACGCCGTGGCGGCGGCCATTGCCCCGCATCTGGGCCCTGACACCATCGTCACCGATGCCGGCAGCACCAAGCGCGACGTGATCGAGGCGATCTACCGCCACCTGGGCCATCGCCTGCCCAACGTGGTGCCTGCGCACCCCATCGCCGGCGCCGAGAAGAGCGGCCCGGTGGCGGCCCGCGCCGAGCTCTACGTCGGCCGCAAGGTGGTCGTCACGCCGCTGCCCGAGAACCGCCCCGAGGCCATCGCCCGGGTGCGGGATGTCTGGGCGGCCTGCGGCGCCGTGCTCCACGAGATGAGCCCCCAGGAACACGACCGCGTCTTCGCCGCCGTCAGCCACCTGCCGCACCTCCTGGCCTTCGGCCTGGTGCACGATCTGGCCGGCCGCGCCAACGCCGAGCAGCTCTTCAGCTACGCCGCGAGCGGCTTCCGGGATTTCACCCGGGTGGCCGGCAGCCATCCCGAGATGTGGCGGGACATCTGCGTGGCCAACCGTCATTCGCTGCTCGCCGAACTCGACGCCTATCTTTCCGAATTGGCCTATCTGCGCGCCCTGCTGGTGGCGGGCGATGGCCCGGCGCTGGAGGCCGTCTTCGATGAAGCCAGCCGCGCCCGCAACACCTGGGCCGACAAGGCCTTTCCGGCCTCGCCTTCGGGCGAGTGAGCCCGTTCCGATTGTCGAGCCTTCCGTCCGGCTGCCATCGCCGGCTGCGGGCGGAAGCGCCACCCCCTGAAATAGGAGTCCCCATGGAATTCATCGATCTGCCGCCGATGCTGAAGGCCGCCGGCACCGTGCGCCTGCCCGGCTCGAAGAGCATCTCCAACCGCGTGCTGCTGCTGGCGGCGCTGGCCGAGGGCGAGACCCTCGTCGAGGCGCTGCTTGATTCCGACGACACGCGCGTGATGCGCAACGCCATCGTCGCGCTGGGCGTGCCCGTGGCCGAGGAGGGCGACGCCCTGCGGGTGACGGGCTGCGGCGGCCGCTTTGGCCAGCTCAAGGCCGATCTTTTTGTGGGCAACTCCGGCCTCAGCATCCGCACCCTGGTGCCGGCCATCGTCGCCAGCCTGTCGGGTTGCGACGATCCGGGCGCGGTGGTGAGCCTGTCGGGCGTGCCGCGCATGCACGAGCGCCCCATCGGCGATCTGGTGGACGGCCTCAAGCAGCTCGGCGCGTGCGTCGAATGGCTGGGGCAGGAGGGCTATCCGCCCCTGGCGCTCAAGCCGGCCCAACTGGGCGCCGAGCGCGTCAGCGTGCGCGGCAACGTGTCCAGCCAGTTCCTCACCGGGCTGCTGCAGGCGGCGCCGCTGGTGGCCCGCGACAAGCCCCTCATCATCGACGTGGAAGGCGAGCTCATCAGCCGGCCCTACGTCGAGATCACCCTCAACCTGATGGAGCGCTTCGGCGTGATCGTCCAGCGCGACGGCTGGAGCCGCTTCATCGTGCCGGCCGGCCAGGGCTACGTGTCGCCGGGGCGGATCGCCGTTGAGGGCGATGCCTCCACCGCCAGCTACTTCCTTGCCGCCGGCGCGCTGGGCGGTGGCCCCGTGCGGGTGGTCGGTGCCGGCAAGCGCAGCATCCAGGGCGACGTGAAGTTCGCCGATGCGCTGGCCGAGATGGGCGCCGAGATCACCTGGGGCGACGACTGGATCGAAGCGCGAGGCCCGGCCTCCGGCAAGCTCAAGGCCATCGATCTGGACCTCAACCACATCCCGGATGCCGCGATGACCCTGGCCGTCGCGGCGCTCTTTGCCGACGGCACCACCCATCTACGCAACATCGGCAGCTGGCGGGTCAAGGAAACCGACCGCATCGCCGCCATGGCGACCGAGCTGCGCAAGCTTGGCGCGGAGGTCGAGGAGTTCTCCGAGAGCATCCGCATCACCCCGCCTGCCCAGCTGCAGCGGGCGGTGATCGACACCTACGAGGATCACCGGGTCGCGATGTGCTTCTCCCTCGCCACCCTGGGCGGCCCGTACGTGCGCATCAATGACCCGAAGTGCGTGAACAAGACCTTCCCGGAATACTTCACCACCTTTGCCGGCATCGCCACGCCGGTGCCGGTGATCGGCATTGACGGCCCGTCGGCGTCCGGCAAGGGCACCGTCGGCGCCCGGGTAGCCGAGGCCCTGGGTTTCCAGCACCTGGACAGCGGCTCCCTGTACCGCCTCGTCGCTCTCGCCGGGATGCGCGAAGGCGTGGCCCTGGACGACGAAGCGGCGCTCGCCCGCATCGCCGCTGCGCTGCCGGCGACCTTCGAAGGCGACACGGTGTTCCTCGCCGGCGACGATGTGACCAACGCCATCCGCAGCGAAGCCTGCTCGGTGGGCGCCTCCAAGGTGGCCGTCCTGCCGGCGGTTCGCGAGGCGCTGTTCTGGCGCCAGCGCGCCTACCGTCGTGCCCCCGGGCTGGTAGCCGAAGGGCGTGACATCGGCTCGGTGATCTTCCCTGATGCCCCGGTCAAGATCTTCCTCACCGCGTCTGCCGAAGCGCGCGCCGAACGTCGATATAAGCAGTTGATCGATAAAGGAATGCCTGCTAACATGGACGATCTGCTCAGTGACTTGCGTGAACGTGACGCCCGGGATTCCCAGCGCGCCGTCGCGCCACTGAAAAGAAGCGAGGATGCAGCGCTGCTCGATACATCGGAAATGACCATCCAACAGGCGGTCGATTTCGTGCTTCAGCAGGCCGCGGTACTTCGTAGCTGACGTCTTCCGCAGCCCGCCCGGGCGCGGAAGTTTTTCAACCAACCGCCGTGTCACAACGGTTGTAAGGTTCTTTTTTTCTATGTCCACTGCCACCCCTGCTTCCTTCGAGGAAAGTTTTGCCGCGCTGTTTGAGGAGTCCCTCAATCGCCAGGAAATGCGCGCCGGTGAAGTCATCACCGCCGAAGTCGTGCGTATCGACCAGAACTTCGTGGTCGTCAACGCCGGCCTGAAGTCCGAGAGCTACATCCCCCTCGACGAATTCCGCACCGACCGCGGTGAGCTTGCCGCCCAAGTCGGCGACTACGTCCAGGTTGCCATCGAGCAGCTCGAAGACGGCTACGGCGAGACCCGCCTTTCCCGCGACAAGGCCAAGCGCATCGCCGCCTGGAACGACCTCGACAAGGCCCTGAACGACGCGATCCTCGTCAAGGGCATGATCACCGGCAAGGTGAAGGGTGGCCTGACCGTCATGGTCAATGGCATTCGCGCCTTCCTCCCGGGTTCCCTGGTCGACATGCGTCCGGTCAAGGACACCACCCCGTTCGAAGGCAAGGAATTCGAATTCCGCG
>NZ_CALAYQ010000011.1:0-42071 GCF_937894855.1 uncultured Zoogloea sp. | reverse complement strand
CCTCGGCCTCGTTGAAGAGCTGCTCGACCTTGGCGTAGGCGGCGGGCTTGTTGTCCGGCGTCACCGGCACGTGGTGGAAGGGGATGCCGTGCCATTCCACAAAGCCCCGGAAGGTCTCGTGGTTGGAGATCACGCAGGGGATGTCGATGTCCAGGTCGCCCGACTGCCAGCGGGCAAAAAGGTCGTACAGGCAGTGCTCCTGCTTCGAGACCAGGATCACCACGCGCTTCTTGCGGGCGCTGTCGCTGATCGACCAGTCCATGTCGAACTCGTGGGCGATGGGGAAGAACTTGTCGCGGAAGGCGGCGATGCCGAAGGGCAGCGAATCGGCGAGGATCTCCTGGCGCATGAAGAAGCGCATCGCCTCCGGGTCGGCGTGGTGGCTGGCTTCGGTGATCCAGCCCTTGTGCTGGGCCAGGAAGCTGCTCACCGCGGCCACGATGCCCACGCGATCCGGGCACGATAGCGACAGTGTGTAACGTCTGGGGTTGGGGGTGCTCATGGGGCTGTTCCTTTTACTGGGCCTCTGACGGGCCGTTCGGGGTGGCGCAGGTGATGGCTCAAAGGGCGGGCGACGGCCTCAGCCCTTGGCGGTGCGCTTGGTCTTGTCCGGATCGTCGAAGGGCAGGGTGTGGGTGGTGGCCGCGCAGGTGAGGCTGGCGCCGCGCAGTTCGAGCTTGATGCCCGTCTCGGCGTAGGCCGGGTCGAGGCGCGCGATGGCCATCGAACGCTCGGTGAGGCGCGAGTACATCCCGCAGGTGACGAAGCCGACCTTGGTGTCGCCGTCGTAGAGCGCGTCGCCGGCCTGGGCGGCCTCGCGGCTGGCCAGCTCGACGCCGAAGATCCTGAAGCGCTCCTTGCCCTTGAGCCGGTAGTGCTCGGCCGCGCCGCGGAACTCCTTCTTGCCCGGCGACACGGTGAAATCCAGCCCCAGCTCCCACAGGCTGTCGCCGATGGGCTCGCCCTCCATCGGGTACATGTCGGAGTTGTCGTAGGGGTAGAACAGCAGGTAGCTCTCGACCCGCAGCCAGTCCAGCGCGGTGAAGGAGCACGGCATGATGCCCATCTCCTTGCCCTCGGCCACGATGGTGTCCCAGATCAGCGGCGCATCGGCCGCCTTGCAGAAGATCTCGTAGCCGCGCTCGCCGGTGTAGCCGGTGCGCGAGAGCATCACCGGGCGGCCGAAGAGGGTCGTCTGCATGTGGTGGAAGTAGGGCAGATCGCGGATGCCCGGCACGTGCTTGGCCAGAAAATCCACCGCCAGCGGGCCCTGCAGCGACAGATCGTGCAGGTCATCGTCGAACAGCACCGCCACGTTGCGGCCCACCGCGCCGCGGGTCAGGATCTCGTGCCCGGCGCCCGAACCATGCACCACCATGAAGGCGTTGGGCCCGTTGCGGTAGATCACGCAGTCGTCGATGAACTTGCCCGCCTCGTTGAGCATGCAGGCATACACCGACTTGCCCGGGTAGAGCTTGCTCACGTTGCGGGTGGTGGCAAAGTTGATCAGCGCCTCGGCGTGGGGCCCGACGATGTGCATCTTCTTCAGGCCCGACACATCCATCAGCCCGGCGCGGGTGCGGATCGCCTCGTGCTCATCGGCCAGCGAGGTGTCGTAGGTCCACGCGGTGCCCATGCCGTTCCAGTCTTCCAGCTTGGACCCGAGGGCGCGGTGGCGGTCTGCCAGAACCGACATTCTCCATGAACTCATCATTGACTCCTTCTCGAAGGCGTTGGGGATTGAGTCCATTAGGCCAGCCGGGTGGGCGGCGGGAAATACTACTCTGGTACTACTTCGGGGAGAGGGCGGGGCGGCGGGCTATGGAATGAAGGGCCGTACAACGTGGATGCCGGGGTGGAGCGCGCGTCAGACCTGGTGCGAATGACTTGGAAATGCAGTCCAAGTACACTTCGTTGATGGACCTGCAACAACTCGAATCTCATCTCTGGGAATCTGCCAACATCCTGCGCGGCCCGGTGGATGGAGCAGACTTCAAAACCTACATTTTTCCGCTTCTTTTCTTTAAGCGTATCTGTGACGTCTGGGACGAGGAATGTCGCGAAATCGTCGATGAGACTGGCGACGAAGAGCTGGCCTGGTTTCCCGAGTCGCACCGTTTTCAGATCCCCGAAGACTGCCACTGGAACGACGTTCGCACCAAGGCCAGCAATGTCGGCGCAGCCCTCCAGCGCGCGATGCGCGAGATCGAGAAAGCCAATCCGGACACGCTGTACGGCGTGTTCGGCGATGCCCAATGGTCGAATAAGGAGCGGTTGTCTGATGCCTTGCTCAAGGATCTGATCGAGCACTTCTCCAAGCTACCGTTCGGCAACAAGAATGTTAACTCGGACTTGCTCGGCGACGCCTACGAATACTTGATCAAGAAATTCGCCGACGCGACCAACAAGAAGGCCGGCGAGTTCTACACCCCGCGCAGCGTAGTTCGACTGATGATCGACATGCTCGACCCCAAGGAAGCCGAGACCATCTACGATCCCGCTTGTGGCACCGGCGGCATGCTGTTGGCTGCCGTGCAGCACGTCAAGGAGCAGCATGGCGACGTCAAGCGGCTGTGGGGCAGGTTGTATGGGCAGGAGAAAAACCTTACGACATCATCCATTGCCCGGATGAACTTGTTTCTCCACGGCATCGAGGACTTTCAAGTAGTGCGTGGCGACACGCTGCGCAACCCGGCCTTCTTCGAAACCGACCAACTGGCGACCTTCGACTGCGTCATCGCCAATCCACCTTTCTCGCTTGAAAAATGGGGCGAAGAGCTGTGGCTGGACGACCCCTTTGGCCGCAATTTTGCCGGCCTGCCGCCCTCATCCAGCGGCGACTTTGCATGGGTACAGCACATGGTCAAATCGATGGCTGATGTGACCGGTCGAATGGCCGTGGTGCTTCCTCAGGGTGCTCTGTTCCGTAAAGGGGTGGAAGGCGGCATTCGCCGGAAGCTACTGGAGATGGATCTGGTCGAGGCCGTGATCGGACTTGCGCCAAACCTCTTCTATGGCACCGGTCTCGCCGCGTGCATTCTGATACTGCGTAAGCGCAAGCCGGTCGACTGCAGGAAGAAAGTGCTGATCGTTGATGCCTCGCGGCTGTTCCGTCGAGGGCGGGCGCAAAACTATCTGGAGCCCGAGCACGCTGCCGAGATCCTCCGTTGGTATCGTAGCTTTGCCGATGTGCAAGACGCGGTTCGCGTGGTCAGCCTTGATGAGATCAAGGCTGAGGATTGGACGCTGAACATCTCGCGCTATGTCTTGCCACCCTTGCAGGAAGACATTCCACCGCTGCCCGACGCCATCGCGGCGTTCAGGGACGCGCTCACCCGCTGCCGTGAAGCCGAAGAACAGCTCATGCAGGTCATGACCGAAGGAGGGGGGCTGCAATGAGTTCGGACCGTCCCGTCAAAGCCAACAGGATTTTTACTGAAGAAATGGCGGATGCTGCACGCGCTCGGCTGAAGGAAGCGCTTTTTCGAACGGAACAAGAGCGCGCTCGTAGCACCAAACGCATTACTCAACAAGAACTCGAAAGCTACCTCTGGGGTGCCGCCGTGCTGCTGCGCGGCCTCATCGACGCGGGTGACTACAAGCAATTCATCTTTCCGCTGCTCTTCTACAAGCGCGTTTCGGATGTCTGGGACGAGGAATACCAGGGTGCCCTGGCGGATTCCGAGGGTGATTTGTCTTACGCCCAATTTGCGGAGAACCACCGCTTCCAGATTCCCACGGGCGCACACTGGAACGATGTGCGGCAAACTCCGAAGAACGTCGGTGCCGCCATCCAGAAGGCGATGCGCGCCATTGAGTCGGCCAACCCTGACATGCTCGACGGCATCTTCGGCGATGCCCCTTGGACCAACCGCGAGCGTCTGCCCGACGAAACGCTGAAGAACCTGATCGAACACTTCTCGACGCAGACCCTTTCGGTTGCCAACGTCCCCGAGGATGAGCTGGGTAACGCCTACGAATACCTGATCAAGAAATTCGCGGATGACTCCGGCCACACGGCTGCCGAGTTCTATACCAACCGTACCGTCGTGCACCTGATGACGCAACTCCTGGCGCCGCAAGCGGGCGAGTCGATCTACGACCCCACCTGCGGGACGGGCGGCATGCTGATCTCGGCCCTGGACGAAGTGAAACGCTCTGGCGGTGAGTACCGCACCCTCAAGCTCTACGGGCAAGAGCGCAACCTCATCACCTCGTCCATTGCCCGCATGAACCTGTTCCTGCATGGCGTGGAGGACTTCGACATCATGCGGGGAGATACGCTGGCCGAACCAAAGCACGTCGAGGGTGACCGCCTGAGGCAGTTCGACGTGATCCTGGCCAACCCGCCGTACTCCATCAAACAGTGGAACCGTGAGGCCTGGAGTAGCGATAAGTGGGGCCGCAACTCGCTGGGCACGCCCCCGCAGGGCCGCGCCGATTACGCCTTCCAGCAGCACATTCTGACCAGCCTCAGCGCCAAGGGTCGGTGTGCGGTGCTCTGGCCCCACGGCGTCTTGTTCCGTAACGAGGAACAGACCATGCGCGCCCGGATGGTCGAACAGGACTGGGTCGAGGCTGTCATCGGCCTGGGCCCCAACCTGTTCTACAACTCGCCGATGGAGTCGTGCATCGTCATCTGCAACCGCAGGAAGCCGGCGGCTCGCAAGGGCAAGGTGATCTTCATCGACGCGGTGAACGAGGTTACGCGGGAGCGGGCTCAGAGCTTTCTCAAGCCTGAGCACCAGCAGCGCATCCTGGGTGCCTTCAAGGCCTTTTTGGATGTGCCCGGCTTCGCCCACCTCGCCACCCTGGCCGAAATCGGCGCCAATTCGGGCAACCTCTCGATCCCGCTGTACGTAAAGCGCATCACCCCGACAGTCGCCACGGACGGCAATGGCAAGGTGGTCTCATTGCGCGCTGCCTGGGATACATGGCAAACCGAAGGGCGTGCGTTCTGGCATCAGATGGATGCTCTGGTTGAAATCCTGGACAGCCTGGTCGAGCAGGAGTCTCCCCATGCGTAGCGCCGCAGACCTGTTTGATGAACTCAATGCCGTGGACGAGTCCACCCGCATCGAAGCCAAGCGGGCCAGTGAGCTGGGCAAGTCGGTCATGCAGACCGTGATTGCATACGCCAACGAGCCCGGTCTCAACGGCGGCTACCTGCTCCTGGGGGCCGACTGGTCCATCAACGACAAAGGCGACACGGTCTACCGGGCCGCAGGCCTGCCGGACCCGGACAAGGTGCAGCGGGATCTGGCGTCGCAGTGCGCCAGCATGCTCAGTGTCACGCTCCGCCCTGAGATGCAGCTGGAGACCGTGGATGGCCACGTCGTGCTGGTGGTCTACGTGCCCGAGGCCGATGTCACCCACAAGCCCGTTTACCTGAAGGCCACCGGCCTGCCCCGGGGGGCTTTCCGGCGCATCGGCAGCACAGACCAGCACTGCGTCGACGAAGATCTCTGGGTGTTGCGTGGCGAAAGCCAGCCCAGCCACGGCCCCGATACCAGCGTGTTGCCCGATGCGCGGCTGGACGACTTCGACCCGGCCGCAATTGCCGCTTACCGCCGGGACAGGGCGCACATCAACCCGCAGGCCGAAGAGCTTGCCTATGGCGATGAGGACATGCTCGAAGCCTTGGGGGCCTTGCGCCGCATGGACGGCGTGTTGCTGCCCACACTGGCCGGCATTGTGCTGTTCGGCAAGCCACTCGCCTTGCGGCGGCTGTTGCCGATGGTGCGCATCGACTACATCCGCGTGCCCGGCAACGAATGGGTGGAAGACCCGGAGAACCGCTTCCAGTCCATCGACATCCGCAAGCCCCTGTTGATGGCCCTGCCCCAGGCGGAGGCCAGCATCATTGACGAGCTGCCCAGAGGCTTCCGGCTGCCCGAAGGCCGGCTTCAAAGCGTGCAAGAGCCGATCCTGCCGCGCAAGGTCATCCGCGAGGCCCTGGCCAATGCGGCAATGCACCGCAGTTACACCGTTCACAGCCCCACGCAGATCATTCGCTACAGCAACCGCATCGAGGTGCGCAACGTGGGTTACTCGCTCAAGGCACCCGAGCAACTGGGCGCGCCGGGCTCACGTCTGCGCAACCCCGCGATTGCGGCGGTGCTGCACGACCTGCATCTGGCCGAAGCAAAGGGCACCGGTATCCGCGCCATGCGCCGCCTGGCTGCAGAAGCCGGCCTCACCGCCCCCGAATTCCATTCCGACCGCCAGGCCAACGAGTTCAAGCTCACCCTCTTCCTGCACAACCTGCTTACCGAAGACGATCACGCCTGGTTGCGCAGCTTTGCCGGCGGCGTCGTGAGTGACGATGAGGCCAAGGTATTGATCTACGCCCGCGAGACCGGAGCAGTGGACAACAGCGCCTGCCGTGACTTCTGCGGCCTCGATACCCTGGCGGCCAGCCAGGTGTTGCGTCGCCTTCGCGACAGGGGGCTGCTGGACAAAGCAGGCTCTGGCAGCAGTACCTACTACGTGTTGGCCCGCGCCAACGCTACGCCACCAGCGCCGCCCGCGCAGTTGGCGCTGGACATCGGGGCGACGCCCGCCCCGGCCACGTCAGGGGCGGAACTGGACGCCACTGTTACAGGGCTCGACCTCGGGGCTTGCAACCCAGCGCTTGCAACCTTGCCCCCCGAGCTTGCAACCTTGCTTGCAACCCTGAAGGGCCGAGCCCAGGAGGACGCCTTGCGTCAGGCCATCGTGCGTCTGTGCGCCTGGGCCCCGCTCACCGTGGAGCAGCTTGCAACCTTGCTGGGCAAGAGCCGCGATTACCTGCGCAACAAGCACCTCATTCCGATGGTGGGTAGCGGCCAGCTGCGCTTCCGCTACCCGGAAAGCGCCAAACACCCCCATCAGGCTTACGTGGCGCCGGTGGACACAATTGCAAAGCAATGACTGAAAAGACACTGAAGCCCGGCTGGCGCCGGGTGAAATTCGGCGACGTGGTGCGCCTCTCCAAGGCCCGTAGCCAAGACCCGCTGGCCGATGGCATCGAGCGCTACGTCGGTCTGGAACATCTGGAGCCCGGTGACCTGCGCATCCGCCGTTGGGGCAAGGTGGCCGACGGCGTGACCTTCACCAGCGTGTTTCAACCCGGCCAGGTGCTGTTCGGCAAGCGCCGCGCTTACCAGCGCAAGGTGGCCGTGGCGGATTTTTCCGGGGTGTGTTCCGGAGACATCTACGTGCTGGAGACCAAGGACGCGCAGGTTTTGCTGCCGGAGCTGCTGCCCTTCATTTGCCAGACCGACGCTTTCTTCGATCACGCAGTGGGCACGTCGGCGGGATCGCTGAGTCCGCGGACGAACTGGACGAGTTTGGCGGACTTCGAGTTATCGCTTCCGCCGCTTGCAGATCAACATGCAATCTTGGAGAAGCTGGGTTCTGCCACTGAAGTGATTCGTTCGGCTCAAGACCTAGCTTCGACCGCAAAAAAGCTACTCAGCAGCTACTTGGCGGAGGTCGTGCCAAGCAGTAGCAATGCCGTCCCGCTGCAAGACCTTTGTACAAGCTCAATCACATACGGCATTGTTCAAGCAGGTCCTGATCGTCAAGGGGGCGTTCCCTATGTCAGGGTTAGCGAGATGACCAACTGTGACGAACTAGATCCTTTGCGAATGATGAGAACCTCCGAAGAGATACATCGATCGTATGCGAGGACCATCCTGGAGCAGGGGGATATTGTCATCGCATTGCGCGGCGTTCCCGGGTTGGTACACATGGTTCCGCCGGGGTTGGGAGGGGGAAATCTGTCGCGCGGCGTGGCCCGAATTGCCGTCGGCGATAGATGTCTCGGTGCCTATCTGCTCTGGGCACTTCGTAGTCCAGTTGTGCAGCGCTCTGTCCTGCAGTATGCCAACGGCTGGAAAGGTGAGGACTTGCGAGAGATCACGATCGCTGACTTGCGTCGTCTTCCAATATCTATCCCAGATCGAACTAGGCAGGAAGAGGTGGCCAAAAATGCTACTGAGTTCCAGTTAGCCATTTCCGATGCGAGACATCGTGTTGAGGCAGCAAGATCCTTGCAACGCGCCTTGACAGCGCACGCACTGGGCGGCGATCTATGAGTTTTACAGAATCCAACACCGTCGAAGCCTACGTCCGCGATCTGCTCGCCGGCCCCGTCAAGGTCGTACCTGCCAACACCGTTCGGGAACCTCAAGCCAGCTACGGCCCCAGCCCCAAAGGCATCGGCTGGCGCTACGCCGCCCCGGCCGACGTGCCGCGCCAGATTCAGGAAGTGTTGGTCGAGCCCTGGCTGCGCGACGCGCTGATCCGCCTTAACCCGGAGATTGCCGCCCAGCCTGACCGAGCCGACGAGGTGCTCTACAAGCTGCGCGCCATCGTGCTGTCGGTGCGCTCGGATGGGCTGATCCGCGCCAACGAGGAAATGACCGCGTGGATGCGCGGCGAGCGCTCGATGCCCTTCGGCCAGAACAACGAGCATGTGCCGGTGCGGCTGATCGACCTGGACGACCTCGCGCAGAACCAATACGTCGTGACCCAACAGTTCATCTACCGCGCAGGGCCTACAGAGCGCCGCGCCGATCTGGTGCTCTTGGTCAATGGCCTGCCGCTGGTGCTGATCGAGGCCAAGACGCCGGTCAAGAAGTGCATCAGCTGGGTCGATGGGGCGGTGCAGGTGCACGACGACTACGAGCGGTACGTGCGGGAGCTGTTTGTCTGCAATGTGTTTTCGGTGGCTACCGAGGGCAAGGCGTACCACTATGGTTCCATCGGCCTGCCGGTCAAGGACTGGGGGCCCTGGCATCTGGGCGGTGACGGTGAGGATGGTCAGCTCCACCCGCTCAAGTCGCTCAAGCTGTCCGCCAGCAGCATGCTGCGCCCGCAGGTGGTGCTGGACATCCTGGGCAGCTTCACCCTGTTCGCCACCAACAAGAAAAAGCAGCGCATCAAGATCATCTGCCGCTACCAGCAGTTTGAAGCGGCCAACAGGATTGTCGGGCGCGTGCTGGCGGGCTACCCCAGGAAAGGGCTGATCTGGCACTTCCAGGGTTCGGGTAAATCCCTGCTGATGGTGTTTGCCGCGCAGAAGCTGCGCATGCACGCGGGCCTGAAGAACCCCACCGTGCTGATCGTGGTGGACCGGATCGACCTCGACAGCCAGATCACCGGCACCTTTACCGGCGCGGACATTCCCAATCTGGAGAAGGCTGACAGCCGCGAGAAGCTGCAGCTGCTGCTGGCGCAGGACGTGCGCAAGATCATCATCACCACGATCTTCAAGTTCGGCGAGGCCACGGGCTGCCTCAACGACCGCAGCAACATCATTGCGCTGGTGGACGAGGCGCACCGCACCCAGGAGGGTGATCTGGGGCGCAAGATGCGCGAGGCCCTGCCCAACGCGTTTCTGTTCGGCTTGACCGGCACGCCGATCAACCGCGCCGACCGCAACACCTTTTACGCCTTTGGTGCCGATGAGGACGAGAAGGGCTACATGAGCCGGTATGGCTTCGAGGAGTCGATTCGCGACGGCGCCACCCTGAAGCTGCACTTCGAGCCCCGGCTGATCGAACTGCACATCGACAAGGCAGCACTGGATGCGGCGTACAAAGACCTGACCGGGGGCTTGTCGGATCTGGACAAGGACAATCTCGCCAAGACGGCTGCCAAAATGGCCGTGTTGATGAAGACGCCCGAGCGCATCCGCAAGATCTGCGAAGACATCGTCGAACACTTCCAGACCAAGGTGGAACCCAACGGTTTCAAGGGTCAGATCGTCACCTTCGATCGGGCGTCCTGCCTGCTGTTCAAGGCGGAACTGGACAAGCTGCTGCCGCCCGAGGCCACGGACATCGTCATGTCGGTGCAGGCGGCAGACAAAAAGGAACACCCGGAGTTCGCGCCCTATGACCGAAGCCGCGACGACGAGGAGCGACTGCTGGAGCGCTTTCGTGACCCGGCCGATCCGCTCAAGCTGATCATCGTCACGGCCAAGCTGCTGACGGGCTTCGACGCTCCCATCCTGCAGGCCATGTACCTGGACAAGCCGCTGCGCGATCACACGCTGCTGCAGGCCATCTGCCGGGTGAACCGCTCTTATTCGGAGCAGAAGACCCACGGCCTGATCGTGGACTACCTGGGCATCTTTGACGATGTGGCCGCCGCACTGGAATTCGACGACCAAAGCGTCAGGCAGGTGGTCAGCAACATCCAGGAGCTGAAGGACAGGCTGCCCGAGGCTCTGCAGAAATGCCTGGCGTTCTTTGCTGGCTGTGATCGCAACTTGCAGGGCTATGAAGGCTTGATCGCTGCACAGCAGTGCCTGCCCAACAATGAGGTGCGAGACAACTTCGCCGCCGAGTTCAGCGTACTGGGCCGTATCTGGGAGGCGCTGTCACCGGACACCGTGCTGGGCCCATTCGAGACGGATTACAAGTGGCTGTCTCAGGTGTACCAGTCGGTCCAGCCGTCCAGCGGACACGGCAAGCTGATCTGGCATTCGTTGGGTGCCAAGACCATTGAACTGATTCACCAGAACGTGCATGTGGATGCGGTGCGCGATGATCTCGACACCTTGGTGTTGGATGCCGACCTGCTGGAAGCGGTGCTCTCGAACCCCGATCCGAAAAAGACCAGGGAAATCGAGATCAAGCTCAAGCGCCGACTGCGCGGGCATGGTGGCAACCCCAAGTTCAAGAAGCTGTCCGAGCGGCTTGATGCCTTGAAAGACCGCTTTGAGTCCGGTCAGATCAACAGCGTCGAATTCTTGAAACAGTTGCTGGAGATCGCCAGGGAAGCCCTGCAGGCCGAAAAGGAAGTACTGCCCGAAGAGGATGAGGATCGCGGCAAGGCGGCCCTGACCGAACTGTTCAACGAGATAAGGACCCCCGAGACGCCCATCATGGTTGAGCGCGTGGTGGCCGACATTGACGAGATCGTGCGCCTGGTTCGTTTTCCGGGGTGGCAAGGAACGCAGGCCGGAGAGCGTGAGGTGAAGAAGGCGCTACGAAAGGCGCTCTTCAAGTACAAGCTGCACGCGGATGATGAGCTTTTCGAAAAGGCATTCAACTACATCCGGCAGTATTACTGAAAAGGGCATCCTCACAATCGGCAGCGTGATTGATTCCAACGCGAGCGACGACTCACAAGGCCGCTGGGTCTGATCGATTGCTGACCCCTCTCATAGAGAATGCCAATTATCGGAAATTATCGTGGCAGCGATAATTTATTGGAAAGCCGATAAATGTGAGTAAAACGCCTGCGGCTGGCGTAACCGAAGTGCCTCCCGAAAGCCCGTGCCGTCGCCCACCCCTCACCCGCTACGCTCCTCCTCCCTCAACTCCCTCAACCACACCGCCGCCTCGAACCGGTTCCGCAGGTTCAGTTTCTGCAGCACGTGCTTCACGTGCACCTTCACCGTGCTCTCGGCGATGCCGAGGGAGCGGGCGATGATCTTGTTCGACGCGCCCTTGGAGACGAGTTCCAGGGTTTCCTGTTCGCGCACGGTGAGGGATGCCCAGCCGGCGTCGATGCTTTCGCGGCTGGCCGCCTGGGGTTTGGCGAGGACGCCGCCGACTTCGGGTGACAGTACGGTGCCGCCGGCGGCCACCTGGCGGAGCTTGCGGCAGAACTCGTCGGGTTCCATGTCCTTCAGCAGGTAGCCGGCGGCCCCGGCCTTGAGGGCCTCCATCACGTCGAAGCTGGAATCCGACACGGTCAGCATCACCAGCCGCGCGGGGCTGCCGGCGCTTTGCAGGGCGCGGATCACCGAGATGCCGTCGAGGCCCTTCATGTGCAGGTCGATCAGCGCCACGTCGGGGCGGTGGGTGAGGATGGCTTCGATGCCTTCGGCGCCGCTGGGAGCGTCGGCCACCACGTGGATGTCGGGGTACATGGACAGCAGCTGGCCGACGCCGCGGCGGAAGAGGGCGTGGTCGTCCACCACCACGATGCGGATCGGCGGGCTGCTGCCGGGGGTGTCGGGCAGGTTCATGGGGTGCTTTCCCGGAGGTTGGATTCGGTGGGCGCGGTGCGGGGGCGGAAGCGCATCTCGACGCAGGTGCCGCCGCCGGTGCCGGGGCGGATGGCGAGGGTGCCGTCCAGCTGGCGGGCGCGTTCGCGCATGATCGACAGGCCGTGGTGGCCTTCGCCGCCGGCGTCCGGGGCGATGCCGCGGCCGTCGTCCTCGATGCGCACGGTCACCTCGCCGCCGGGCAGGGGCGCCAGATGCACCACCGCGTGGGCGGCGCGGGCGTGGCGGATGACGTTGGTGAGCGCCTCGCGGACGATCTGCAGCAGGTGGAATTCTTCGTTGGCAGTGAGGGGCTGGCTGCCGAGGCGGAAATCCAGGCTCACGCCGGTGCCGGCGCGGGCTTCCAGCTCATCCACCACCTCGCGCAGGGCCTGGTGCAGGCCGCCGGGCGGCATCGAGGTGCGGAAGGCCGACAGCAGCTCGCGCAGGTGGCGGTAGGCGCTGTCGAGGCCGGTCTTGATCTCGCCGGAGATGTCGAGCATGGCGCTGCCCGGCGTGCAGGCGGCGCAGCTGCGGCCGATCTCCAGCTGCAGGCGGGCGATCTGCAGCTCCATGTACGAGAGCGCCTGGGCGAGGGAATCGTGCAGCTCGCCGGCGATGGCGCTGCGCTCGTCCATCAGCGCAAGCCGGCGGCGCCGCTGGTTGCGCTGCAGGTTGCCCAGCGACAGGGCCAGCAACCCGGCCACCGCATCCACCAGCCGGCGGTGGCGGCTCTCGAAACAGAAGTTGCCGCGGGCCTCCACCACCAGCACCCCGTAGATCTCGTCGGCGTCGCCCACCGGCACGGCCAGCTCCACCACCTCGCCGTCCGGGCCGCTGGCCGATCGGCGCAGGCCGCCGCCCCGGGCCAGCATCTCGGGGTCGAACTCGTCGAGCAGCGCGGGGATGCGCGGCGCGCCGATCTGCTCCGGCACGCAGAGGCCCTCGGCCACCGGCTCCAGCAGCGCCAGCGCGCAGGCTCGGGCGTCGAGGCTGTCGGCGAGGTCTTCGAGCATCGCCTGCAGCGCGCCGGCGCTGCCCCCGTGGCCGGCGAGGCTGGCGCAGGTGCGGTAGATGAACTCCAGCGAGCGGGTGGCGAAGCGCTCCTGCTCCTCGGCCTGGCGCGACAGCCGGGCGCTGTCGGCGATGCGGCAGGCCAGCTGGCCCGATACCGAATCGAGGGCGCGGGCCAGCCGGTCGATCTCGTCGACGCCTTCGCCGCTCACCGTCACCGCACCGGCGGTGTGCGCGGCAACCCGCGACAGCGCGATGTTGGTGCGCTGCACAAGGGCTTTCCACGCGAGGCGCAGGATCAGCGCGCAGCCGCCGGCGTAGAGCAGCGCGAGGGTGGCGATGGTCAGCTCGACGCCCGCCTGCTGGGTGGAGAGCTGCGTGGCTTCGAGCCGCGCCAGCAGCCCCGCGCAGGCGAACAGCGCCGCTGCCAGGCTGGCGAGACAGGCCAGCAGCAGTCCCAGATGGGCGAGGAGCGGGTAGCGGGCCAGCACGGATGGGCGTCTCGCAGTCGATGAACTGAGGAGTAAAAAGCAACTTTTGCGCCTGTAGTGAAACAAGACAGGTGGGCAGGGTGGAGTGATTCCTGCTAGATGCGGGGTGTTTCCAACCCCGCTTTGATGGACTCCGATGACGCTCTATCTGGTCGCCACGCTGCTTGCCACCAGCCTCTCGGCGCTGGTGCTCAGCCAGTCCGGCCTCGGCCTGCCGCTGCTGTGGGGCCTGCCGCTGCTGCCCGCCGCCACCTGGCTGGCCCTGCGCCTCGCCCCCGGCGCGTGGCGGCCGCGCCATGCCCGTCAGGCTGAAGGCGCCAGCCGGCCGCTGGCCCACTTCGCCCAGTACAGCAGCCTGCCCGCGCTGCTGGTGGAGGAGGGCCGCATCGCCCACGCCAACCGGGCGCTGCTCAAGGGGCTGGGGCTGGCCGAGCGGGGCGACGAGGTGATCGGCATGCCCCTGGAGAACATCGTCCATCCGCGCCACCACGCCGAGGTGGCGGCGCTGCTGGGGGCCGAGGGCGCGTCGGGCGACGCCGGCACGGTGACGCTGCTGCGGGCCGATGGCCTGCCCTGGCAGGCGCGGCTCTCGCTGTTCCGGGCGGATCGCTCGTCGGTGGCCCTGCTGCAGTTTGCCGCGCCGGACGTGCTGCCCGAGGCCGGGCCCGACGGTCAGTGGGGCAACCGGCTGGCCCACGAGGCGGGGGAGATCCTCTTCGCGCTGGACGCGCAGCTCGCCGTCACCTGGCTCAACCCCCAGTGGGCGCGCAGCACCGGGCGAAGCCTCGCCGACTGCCAGTTCGCGCCGTTTCTGCCGCACTTCCACCTGGAAGACCGTACCGCGCTCACCAAGGGCCTGCGCCGCCTGCAGGCCGGCGGGCGCGAGGGCCTGTGCCTGGAGGTGCGCCTCGTCACCACCCGCGGCGGCGCGCCGCGCTGGGTGGAGCTGCGCGCCTGGGCCGACGGCGATGGCGGTGTCGTCGGCCTGCTGCTCGACATCGACCAGCGCCGCCGCGGCGAGGAAGCCCTGCGCGCCCAGCGGCGCAGCCTGCACACCATGCTCGACAACCTGCCGGGCATGATCTATCGGGGCCAGAACGACAAGCACTGGACGATGGAATTCGTCAGCGAAGGCTGCTTCGAGCTCACCGGCTACACGCCGCTGGAGCTGGTGGATAACCAGTCGGCGAGCTTTGCCGAGCTGATCCACCCGGAAGACCGGGATTTCGTGTGGAACTACGTGCAGATGCGCCTCGCCCGGCGCGAGCGCTACGAACTGAGCTACCGCATCATCGACCGGGACGGCCAGACCCGCTGGGTGTGGGAGCAGGGGCGCGGCATCCATTCGAGCCGCGGCGAGTTTCTCGGGCTGGAGGGCTTCATCACCGACGTGAGCAGCCGCCATGAGGCCCAGGAGGAATCCCGCCGCCGGCTGTTCTTCGACAACGCCACGGGGCTGCTCAGCTTCAGCCTGTTCCTCGACCGGCTGCAGCACGTGGTGGCCCACTCGGCCATCGCCGGCTACCCCTTCGCGCTGATCCACCTGGAGATCGACGCGCTGGAGACACTCGCCGCCAACTACGGCCCGGCGATGGCCGAGCGGGTGATGGTGGAGACCGGCAAGCGCCTGCGCGTGGTGCATGGCGACTGCAACGGCGCGACCCGCCACGGCAACGGCTTTGCGGTGCTGATCACCGATTTCCGGCCGGCCACGCTGGCCTGGGCGGGGCCGGCGGCGTCAGGTGGCGTGGGCGATCTGGCCGCGGCCCTTGCCGGCCTTGTGGAGCGCCCCCTGCGCATCGATGGGCACGCCATCAAGCTGCAGGCCCGCATCGGCCTTGCGCCCGCGCCTTACATCTGCACCGATGCTTCGGCCCTGCTGACCGAAGCGCTGAGGGCTGCGTGAGCGTCGCTCCGCTGGCGAGAATTCAGCGCAAACAACCGGGCCAGTGGGTTGGGGAAGCATCGCCAGAAAAATATTTTCAGATATCTGCATCCAGATCGCTCCGCCGTGAGTAGTGACTACAGCAGCGTCTTGCGCGTTGCCCTAAAAAGGCTCACCGCAGCCCCCAACCCACGGAGAAACGATCATGAAAACCGCCATCGTCACCCTTGCTTCCGCCCTGGCCCTCGGCGCCTGCTCCACCACCCCCATGAGCGGCGCCTACAGTCAGGACGGCCTCCCCGACAGCATCCGGGTGCCTGCCGGTCACGCGGTGGCCTGGGAGACCGTCGGCAGCGGCGACATCACCTACGAATGCCGGGACAAGGCCGGTGCCAGCGGGCAGACAGAATGGGTCTTCGTCGGCCCCAAGGCGGTGCTCAAGGACCGCGCCGGCAAGGTGGTGGGCAGCTACTACGGCCCCCCCGCCACCTGGGAGGCCAGCGACGGCTCGCGGCTGACCGGCACCCAGCTGGCCGTGGCGCCCGCGGGGGCCGGCAACCTGCCCTATCAGCTCGTCAAGGCCAACCCTGCGATGGGCCAGGGCGCGCTCACCGGTGTCACCCACATCCAGCGCGTTGCCTTGAAGGGCGGCGTGGCACCGGCCTCAGAGTGCAGCCCCGCAACCCGCGGCAAGCGCGAAACCGTGACCTACCAGGCCGACTACATCTTCTGGAAAGCGCGCTGATCGTCTCCCGCCCGGGCGTGGCGGCCGCGCTTCATGGCCTTGCGGGCTGCCGGACGTCGCCAGCCGTTGCGCTGCGCAGCCTGCGCCAGGTGGTGAAGGACGCGATGCCCGGCGCGAGCCACAGGGACAGCCACAGCCCGGCGATCACCGCCAGCGCCAGCGCGTTGGCGCCGGAGCGCGTGACGCCGTAGATCACCGCCAGCGCAATCGCGGTGACGGCCACGCCGGAGACGATGTAGATGGTCGCCAGCTCGCGCAGGAAGACGAGGACGAAGCGCAGCATCGGCACCCCGTCGAGCCGCAGCCGCCCGTCGCGGAAGGCCACGGCGCAGGCCGCCGCGCACAGGACACTCGACGCCGCGGCGAGCTGGAGCCAGAAGGCATCACTCCATTCCGCCCGGCCGCGCACGAAGAGCACCAGGATGACCGAGCACGCGAGCGCGCTGAGGGCGAAGACGACGCGGAGGATGTGGCGGGGGGCGGTCATGGACGGGCTCCGGTGGGGCAGGCGGGTTGTTATACCCGTCGCCCTGGGGCGGCGCCTTGATGGCGGTGAAGCCGCCGGGGCACAGGTTAGGAGGGCCGGCGGATGCTTTCGCGTTTCGCTCGTCACTACAATATGGCACGCGATAACATCGCGACTTGCGTGGATCAGACGAGCGTTGAAGCAGCGGACGGCGCTTTGCTTGCCCACACTTGGCTCAACAATGAGCCTATCGGCGAGGCCTTGGTCAATGCCTTGCTCCAAACGGCAAGATTTTTCAGCTAACTCCTTGCCATAAAGGAATTTTCTGCTTGGCTCATGCGTCTGGGTTGAGCCAAAGTGCCGGCCATCGAAACACCAGACGATCAGCCCTCCGTAACGTACGCCCCATGGGCTGCGATAGTGTCAAGAACCCCTCGCATTTCAGACCTTAGCCATGAGTGCCAATTTCCAACAGCTTGCCAACTTCATCTGGTCTGTCGCGGATCTCCTGCGTGGACCGTATCGCCCACCACAGTACGAACGCGTGATGTTGCCGCTTACAGTATTACGCCGCTTCGATGCGGTGCTGGCACCCACAAAAGAAGCCGTGCTTGCACGTTATGAGGCGTTGAAGGGCAAGGAGCCCGTATTGGTGGACAGGGTGCTGAACGAAGTCGCTAAAAACGACGAGGGAACGCCGCTGGGTTTTCACAACCACAGCCAACTGAATTTTTACCGGCTGAAAGGCGACCCGGACAACGTTGCCCGTCACCTGACCGATTACATCAATGGCTTCTCGGAGAACGTCCGCAAGATTTTTGAACGCTTCGACTTCGACAAGGAAATTGAGAAGCTCGAAGAATCCAACCGCCTGTATCAGGTCGTCTCCCAGTTCGCCGAAATCGACCTGCACCCGCGCAAGGTTGACAACATCACCATGGGCTTGGTGTTCGAAGACCTGATCCGGCGCTTCAACGAGTCGGCCAATGAAACCGCGGGTGACCACTTCACCCCGCGGGAAGTCATCCAGCTCATGGTTAACCTCCTGCTGGAGCCGGATACCAAGGTGCTCACCCAAGCAGGCATCGTCGTCACCATCTGCGACCCGGCTTGCGGCACGGGTGGCATGCTGGCCGAAGCGCAAAACTGGATACGCGCCCACAACGGCCAGGCCACCGTGAAAGTGTATGGGCAGGACTACAACCCGCGCTCCTACGCAGTGGCGGCCTCCGACTTGCTGATCAAAGGTCAGAAGGACAGCCGCGTCGAGCTCGGCAATACGCTTACCGATGACCGCTTTGACGATATGCACTGGTTCGATTATCTGCTGGCCAACCCGCCGTTTGGTGTGGACTGGAAGGCCGAGAAAAAGGAAATTGACCGCTGGCCCAACTTCCGTGGCTACGCCGGCAAACTGCCACGCATCAACGACGGCGCCTTGCTCTTCTTGCTGCACATGGTCAGCAAGTTTGCCGACTACCAGCCGGGCAGCAAAGATTTGCCCGGTTCGCGGGCGGCTGTCGTCTTCAATGGCTCGCCTCTGTTTACCGGTGGCGCTGGCAGCGGCGAAAGCGACATCCGGCGCTGGATCATCGAGCGCGACATGCTCGAAGCCATCATCGCCTTGCCTGAGCAGATGTTCTACAACACCGGTATCGGCACATTTGTGTGGATCGTTACCAATCGCAAGGCTGCCGACCGAAAGAACAAGGTCCAGCTCATCGACGCCCGCGAGCGTTACACCCCGATGAAGCGCAGCCTGGGTGACAAACGCCGCTATCTGGACCAGGCCGCCATCGATGCAGTCACCCGCGAACACGGTGCGATGGAGAATGGCAAAACCAGCCGGGTGTTCGACAACACCGACTTCGGCTACCGCCGCATCGCCGTGCTGCGCCCCTTGCGCTTGCGCTTTGAAATCACCGATGACGCCCGCGAGCGCTTCCTCAACACCTGTCCCGAGCTGTATGACGCCCTGTTGGCGGTGGAAGAGCAACTCGGCCACGAGCCACATTTTGACTGGAACCAGGTGTGGGATGAAGTGCAGCAGATCTTCAAGAAGCTGCCCGACGATATGGAAGGGTGGGCCAAGGGCACTAAGGGAAGCGCGCAGAGAAAGATCTTTCGGGACTGTTTCACGACCGTCGACCCCGATGCCGCTCCGGTCATCGCCAGGCGCCACAAGAAGGGCGAGGTTTCCATCGGCGCGGAACTGTTTCCGCAGCAGACCCTGCCCACGCTGGAAGCCACAGAGTTGTACGCGCTGCTGGGGCTACACACCCATGGCAAAGCTCTCGTGGAGTACGAACCCGACCCAGCGCTCAAGGACGCGGAAAGCATCCCGCTCAAAGAAGACATCGTCAGCTACCTGCTGAACGAGGTGCGCCCTTATGTGGCAGACGCCTGGATCGACCGGGAAACGCTGGACGAGCAGGATGGCGGCATCGGCAAGGTGGGCTATGAGATCAACTTCAACCGAGTGTTCTTCCAGTACAAAGCGCCTCGACCGCTGCATGAGATAGATGCGGAGCTGGCTGAAGTGGAAAAGCGGATCATGGGCTTGCTGCGGGAGGTGACGGAGTGAATAAACAGAATCGCCTCACTGGCAACATCCACCGAGCTACCCCACGGCTGAAACACGTCCTGTCCGGTCTTTTTTCTGGAGGAACACCGGACACGAACAATGATGAGTATTGGGCTGCCGCCGGTGAAGGCATCGCTTGGGTCGCAATTGGCGACATGAGCACAAAAGATCGAGTCGAAGTTACCGAGAAGAGAATTACTGAAAGTGGCATCGCATCCAAGCGTCTGTGCGTTTTGCCACCCGGGACGCTTATTTACTCCATGTATGCAAGCATGGGACACGTCGCAGAACTTGCGATACCGGCAACAATCAACCAAGCTTTGCTCGGCTTGGAGTTTGCTGATGGCGTAGAGTGGGGTTTCGCGAAATGGTGGTTACGTCACCTTCAACCTTTACTGATTGCGGAGGCGAGCAGTAATACCCAAGATAATTTGAATGCCGACAAGGTGAGGAATCTTCCGTTTCCGAAAATTGAATTTCGTCATCAATCCTGTATCGGTAACTACCTCGATAAAGAAACTGCTCGCATTGACAGCCTGATTTCCGAGAAGGAGCGCATGCTGGTGCTGTTGGAAGAAAAGCGCGCAGTCCTCATCAGCCGCCTTGTCACCCGGGGGGTTGATCCCAACGCCCCGCTCAAACCCTCTGGCCACGAATGGTTGGGCGAGATTCCGGCTCATTGGGATTTATGCCAATTGAAGCGTACCTGGGCTTCATCGGACTATGGGCTATCGGAAAGCATCAGGGACGAAGGAGATATCGCAGTTCTTCGTATGAGTTGCATAGTTGATGGTCGGGTTGATGTTTCGAAGTCAGGTATGATCACCGAAGTCGACGGCCACTTGCTGCTCAGACGAAACGATCTGCTTTTCAATCGAACCAATAGTCTTGATCAGATCGCGAAGGTCGGGCTTGTGGATTTCGACCCCGAAGAGCCTTTGACCTTTGCCTCTTATCTGGTTCGTATTCGTACGAATCATCGTGTGATGCCCGAGTATTTAGTCGAGTTGCTGAATGCGTCACTGTTTCTGGAGTTCGCTCGAAAGAGCGCAATTCCTTCGATTGGACAGGCCAATTTGAGCCCGACGCGATATGGGGAGATTCACATTCCCCTTCCACCTAAGCCCGAGCAAAAGGAGATCGTTGCATTCCTTGAGCGGGACGCAGAGACATCAACTCCAGTCCGCGAACACATAAGAAGCTCCGTAGCTCTGTTAAGGGAGCGCCGTGCTGCGCTGATTGCTGCTGCTGTCACCGGCCAGATACCGCTTAAGGAAATGATGGAATGAAATTGGAATCACTCTCTCTCGCACACTGCGGCGGATTCGCGCAGCTTGACCTCACCTTTGAGCCCGATGTGACGCTTATTGCTGGCGTCAATGGCGTGGGAAAGTCCACGGTGCTTCGCGCGTTAGCGGTACTGCTGTCGCGCGCCATGCCGGAGTTCACGCCCTCACGGCCAGCGCCGCTGTACTTTACTGACGACGACATCCACGGTGACAAGGCTTCGCTGGAGGTTTCTGCCCGCATCCAGATTGATGGTCAGACCGTCAATGCTCGTGTACAGCGTTTGCGCGCGACAGACGAGAAGGGTGACCGTTTTATCCTACTGAGACAGATGGAACGGAGTTCCACTACCAATGATTTTGCCCAGGAGCTGAGCGCACGCACGCTGACAGGCGAACTGGAGGCGAGCATAAAGAAGGCTCGCGTAGGGCTGGCGAGCTTAAAAAGTGCTGTTCACCCACCGCTCGCAGTGTACTTCTCCCCCAAGCGCCAGCTACCTGGCCAACCACGCAGCCTGCCAGAGGCGAAGCCTTTCGATCCGTCTATTGCCTATAGCCACGCCCTGCTCGACCGTGAGGTGGATTTGCGCGAGTTCATGCACTGGTTTCGCACTCAAGAGAGGTTGGGCGCGGAAAACGAGCCCCGCCGCTTCAAAGTGCTGAATACATTACGCGCTGTGGTGAGCGAGCTGGTGCCTGAGTTCGGTAATCTTCGTGTTCAGGAGCAGCCTCGCTTGGGCTTCGTTGTGGACAAGCGAGGGCAGCCGTATTACCTGCATCAGCTTTCCGATGGAGAGCGCGGCTTGTTAGCCTTGGTGTTCGACCTCACCCGGCGCCTAGCCATTGCAAACCCGGACAGTGACAACCCGATCGCCGAGGGGGTTGCATTGGTGTTGATTGATGAAATCGAGCTGCACCTGCATCCGAAGTGGCAGCGGGATGTTATGAGGCGATTGCCAGCTATTTTTGAGCGTTGTCAGTTCGTTATTACTACCCATTCTCCACAGGTTATCGGTGAAGTTAAGGCGAATTGCGTCAGGCTGCTCACTTTGAATGACGGAAAGGTAGTCACTCAAACGCCCGGTATGGCCTATGGCGCGGACTCAAACTGGATCTTGAGCGTTCTGATGGGGGCGGATGAGATGAATGAGGATGTTGAAAGAGACATCGAAAGAATATCCCGCCTCATCGCTGATCGTAATCTCAAGGTCGCAAGAGAAAAGGTGGTAGATCTGAGGAAGAGGGTAGGCAATACGGCAGCAATACAAAAAATATCGTCTACTCTTGAGCGCATCGAGAGGATTGGGAGATGAAGACTATTGTAAAAACCCACCCGCCGAAGTGTTTGACAGATTTTATTGACGGTCAGCTGGCCATTGTCCCGGAGCCGGTAAACTTAACTTATTCGGATTTCAGAGATAAATCAAAATTACTTGGTGAGTTAACGTCCGAGCAACATGGTTTGTGTGGATATACAGGCGCGCCTGTCGATGCTGAAAGACTTGCGAAATTAAAGAGCCCATCGGATGGGGTTGCTTTCAAAAATCACGTTGAGCATTTGAAGTGCCAAGATGCGTGCAAAAAGAGCGTGGTTGATGCGGGTGGGGTCTTTGGTAGAAATCTCGGTGATGACCTGAATTATCTGAATATGATTGCTGCTTTGGAGGTGCGAGGCGCAGAGTCTGAGCATTTTGGTGCCGTTAAGAAAAAAAATTCCGTACTTCCAGTACTACCTACTCAGGACGGTTGCAGTGATCACTTCTGCTTTAGAGAAGTGGATGGTGGTGTTGTCGGACTTACTGCTGAAGGGGCGGCAAGCATTGAGGTCCTTCGGTTAGATCACGAAACTCTCAATGATTGGAGAAGGTCTGCAATTGAGGCGTGGCTTGATCCTGATGTGATCCAATCACGAGATGATTTTGAAGAGGTTGTCCGAGCAGTTGAGATTTCTATTGACGGTTATCTTCCTGAGTTTGCCTTTGTGATAGGTTCAATCGCCAGGGGGTACCTTTGATGAAATCCACCTCCGAAGCCGCCTTTGAAGCCGCTATCGAAGCCGCTCTGTTGCCCAGCGGCTATGCCCGGGTCGATGGACAAGGTTTCGATCGCGAGCAAGCCATCTTTCCCGACGAAGCGTTGAGCTTCATCCGCGCGACGCAAGGTAAAGTGTGGGCGAAACTGGAGGCCCTGCACGGCGAGCAGACCGGCGCCCGGGTGCTGGAGTCTATGTGCAAATGGCTGGATACCCAGGGTGCGTTGGCCACCTTGCGCCACGGCTTCAAGTGCTTTGGCAGAACGCTGCGCATTGCCTTCTTGCGCCCGGCCCACGGCTTGAATCCCGAGCTGGAAGCACGTTACCAGGCCAACCGCCTGGGGCTGACACGGCAACTTCACTTCAGCCCCAAAAACGAAAAATCACTAGATGTGGTGTTGTCAGTCAATGGCATTCCGGTGGTGACGCTGGAGCTGAAGAATCCACTGAGCGGGCAGACCGCAGCCAACGCCATCCATCAGTACCGCCATGACCGCGACCCGCGTGAGCCGATTTTTGTTTTTGCCAAGCGCACCCTGGTGCATTTTGCCGTGGATACCGAAGAGGCGCACATGAGCACGCGCCTGGCCGGGACTTCTACGTATTTCCTGCCGTTCAACCGCGGTTTCGAAGGCGGCGCTGGCAACCCGCCCGACCAGAGTGGTCGCAATTACAAGACAGCCTATCTCTGGGAAGAGGTATTGCAACGCGACAGCCTGCTTGATCTACTTGCCCGCTTCTTGCACTTGAACGTCGAAGAAAAAAACACGGACGACGGCAAGAAGGTGCGCAAGGAAACC
Organism: uncultured Zoogloea sp.; assembly: GCF_937894855.1. Lineage (NCBI taxonomy): Bacteria > Pseudomonadati > Pseudomonadota > Betaproteobacteria > Rhodocyclales > Zoogloeaceae > Zoogloea > uncultured Zoogloea sp. The sequence continues at coordinate 18,779 of NZ_CALAYQ010000011.1, read as the reverse complement.
CTGATCTTTCCGCGCTACCACCAGCTACGTGCCGTGCGCGAGATGGTTGCAGCAGCGGCGCATGAGGGCGTTGGGCGTAGCTATCTGGTGGAGCATTCGGCGGGCAGCGGTAAAAGCAACACTATCGCCTGGTTGGCGCATCGGCTCTCCAGCCTGCATGACGAGCGGGATGAGCGGCTGTTCGACAGCGTGATCGTCATTACCGACCGTGTGGTGCTGGACCGCCAATTGCAGAACACCATTTACCAGTTCGATCATCGGCAAGGTGTGGTGCAAAAGATCGATGAGGATTCGCGTCAGTTAGCCGAGGCGCTTGAGGCAGGCGTGCCCATCATCATCACGACCTTGCAGAAATTTCCGTTTGTGTCGGCTCAGCTGGCCAAGCTGAACGAAGAGCGGGGCGAAGCCAGCCGGAGCCATCTGCCCACACGCAGGTACGCGGTCATCATTGATGAGGCGCACAGCTCGCAATCGGGGGAAACGGCTACTGAGTTGAAAGGTGTGCTGGGCGGCGCTGAATTGCGCGACAAGGCGCAGGAAATGGCCAAGGAGGAGGGCGAGGCGGAACTCGAACGCTTGTTCCGCGCCATGGTCAAACGAGGCCAGCAGCCCAACATGAGTTTTTTCGCCTTCACGGCAACCCCAAAGCACAAGACCTTGGCGATCTTTGGTCGCAACGGTAAGGCTTTCGACCGCTACACGATGCGGCAGGCGATTGAGGAGGGCTTTATCGAGGACGTGCTGAAGAGCTACGTTACGTACAAAGCCTATTACAAGCTGATCAAGCGGGCAGAGGACGACCCCAGTGTCGAACGCAAGAAGGCAGCCAAGGCCTTGGCTCGTTTCATGCGCCTGCATCCGCATAACATCGGCCAGAAGACCGAGGTGATGGTGGAGCATTTTCAGCATTTTACCCGCCATAAGATCGGTGGTCATGCCAAGGCCATGGTGGTGACCGGCTCGCGGCTTGAGGCGGTGCGCTACAAGCAGGAGTTTGACCGCTATATTCAGGAGAAAGGCTACCCGATCAAGAGCCTGGTAGCATTTTCGGGGAGCGTGGAAGACGACAAGATCCCGGAAAAGCATTTCACCGAAATCGGGATGAATGATGGGTTAAAGGAAAAAGAGCTGCCCGAGACGTTTGCCAAGCCTGATTTTCGCGTGCTGCTGGTGGCCGAGAAATACCAGACCGGTTTCGATCAGCCGCTGCTGCACACGATGTATGTCGACAAACGCCTTGCGGGCATTCAGGCGGTGCAGACACTGTCGCGTTTGAATCGTACCCATCCGCTCAAGGACGACACTTTTGTGCTCGATTTCGTTAACGAGCCCGGCGAGATTCAGGAGGCGTTTCGCCAGTACTACGAGGGCTCGGTGATGGGAGAGGAAGTCGACCCCGACAAGCTGTACGAGGTAAAGGCAGAGCTGGATGCATCGGGCATCTACCTGCATGCCGAAGTGACCGAGTTCTCTCGGGTCTTTTTTGCGCCGAAGCGCCGCCAGAGCCCGGGAGACCACAAGAGGATGAACGCGACGCTCGATCAGGCGGTCGCGCGCTTCGTCCACTTGCAGAACACCGAAGAGGAGGAAGCGGAACTATGGCGTGGAAAGTTGCAGGCCTTCCGTAATCTATACAGTTTCCTGAGTCAGGTGATCCCTTACCAGGATAGCGATCTGGAAAAGCTATTCACCTACTTGCGACACCTCGCGTTGAAGCTGCCAAAGCGCAGGAGCGGGCCGGGTTACCAGTTCGACGAGGAGGTTGAGCTTGATTACTACCGGTTACAGAAGATCAGTGAAGGCTCGATCAGCCTCAATGAAGGCTACGCCACACCACTGGACGGCCCACGAGAGGTGGGGTCGGGCATGGTGCGGGAAGAGCTCGTTTCGTTGTCTCGCCTTATTGACATCATCAACCAGCGCTTCGGTGGTGAGTTGAACGAGGCAGACCAGCTGTTCTTCGATCAGATCGCTGAGGCCGCGATCCTCAACGAATCGCTGCAGAAAGCGGCTGAGGTTAATTCCCTCGAAAAATTTCAACTGGTGTTCCGGCAGGTGCTCGAGTCCCTTTTCATCGAACGAATGGAGTTGAACGAAGAGCTTTTCGCGGACTACATGGGCAAACTCGATGTGCAGGAGCTGGTGTCCAAGTGGCTCGGTAGCCAAGTTTACAACCGGCTTTGTGCGGTCAGGATGGCGGGCGGCTTGGATGTTGAACCGACTCTTCACGACTAGCCATCGGACGTTGCCGGATAGCTGGTCGCCGGGTTGTAGCATGCCTTCCGGGCCTCGCTGGCCCGACACGCTACGCCCGCACCCGCGCCTTGGTGGGGTCGAAGTGCGGGAAGGCCACCACCGTCGCGTCCAGCCGCTTGCGATGCCCGTCCAGCTGGCCGACCTGTAGCGCGGTGTCGATGGCGGAATACGCCACATCCACCCGCGCCAGCGCGATCTGGGCGTCGAGGATGGGCGAGCGCACCGTGCTGGTGATCTCGCCCACCTTGGCGCGGCCCACGTAGAGGCCGTCGCCGTGGGCGGCCGGCTCGTTGCTGGCGATGGCGAGGCCCACCAGCTTGCGGCGGGGGTGGGCCTTGCGTTCTTCCAGCGCGGCCTTGCCGATGAAGTCGTCGGGCTTGGAGAGCGCCACGGTGAAGCCGATGCCGGCCTCGAAGGGGTCGGTCTGGTCGCAGAACTCGTGGCCGGCGAAGGCGAGGCCGGCTTCGATGCGCAGCATGTCCAGCGCGTCGAAACCCAGCGGCACGATGCCCAGCGGCGCGCCGGCCTCCATCACCGCCTGCCACACGGCGGGGCCGTCCTTGGGGGCGCACCATAGCTCGAAGCCCAGCTCGCCGGTGTAGCCGGTGCGCGACACCACCAGCGGAATGCCGGTGGGGCCGCCCAGGCGCGCGGCGGTGAAGCGGAACCAGCCCAGCTCGCCGATGGCCGGCTGGATCGGGGCGGTCCACAAGATCTTGGCCAGCAGCTCGCGGCTCTTCGGGCCCTGCACCGCGAGGTTATGCAGCGCGTCGGTGGCGTCGCGGATGCGCACGTCGAAGTCACCGGCAGCGGCCTGCTCACGCAGCCACAGGCCGGTGGTGTCCTCGCCGCACACGACGCGGAACACGTCGCGCCCCAGGCGGAACACCGTGCCGTCGTCCATCATGCCGCCGTGGGCGTGGCACACGGCGGTATAGACCACCTGCCCGATGGCCAGCTTGCGCAGGTCGCGGGTCTGCACCTTTTGCAGCAGCGCTTCGGCGTCGGGGCCGGTGACGTCGAACTTGCGCAGGGCGGAGAGATCCATCACCGCCACCTTCTCGCGGCAGGCCCAGTACTCGGCCAGGGTGCCGTGGCCCACGAAGCTGCGGGGCAGCCAGAAGCCCTTGTAGTCGATGAAGTCGCGGGTGAGGGTTTCGGTGACCGGCGCGAAGGCGCTCGGGCGGGTCAGGCGGGCGGGGGCGTCGGGCGTCATGCGATGGGCCAGGGCTCGGGGGAAGTGGTGGGCGGCATCGTAGATGCGCGCCTCGATGTCGGTGGGCTGCCAGGCGTTGGCGGGGTCGATGTCGTCGGCGCAGGACGACACCGCCACCACCAGATCCTTCAGGGCGCGCAGCAGCACGTAGTCGCCGGGCTTCGACCACGGCTCGGCAAAGCCCAGGCTGCCGCAGGGCTGGATGAAGGTGTTGTAGAAGAAGTTGATCGCCGGCCAGCCGGCCCGGGGCTTGATGCCGAAGGGCGCCAGCGCGGCCGAGAAGTTGTCGCTGCAGTTGGGGTGGCCGGGAAAGCCGGCGTCCTCGTAATACTTGGCGGTGCAGGCGAGCGCGAAGGCGTCGTGGCGGCCGACGGTGTCCTGCACGGTTTCGAGCAGCGGCTGCATGCGCGCGTCGAAATACTTGGCGTGGAGGCCCGGCAGCGGGTAGGCCGAGCCGGCGAGGGTGCGGGTGACGGTGGGGTCGAGGCCCCATTCCTCGCCGGCCGCCAGCGCTTCGGCGTCGAAGGCGAGGAGATCGGAGCACTGCCTGCCGTCCACGTCGATCACCTGGATGAACTGGCCGGCCTTGACGGTGAAGGCGCGGGCGCTGGCGGCGGCGACGCGGATCACTTCCAGCGGCTCGGGGAAGGCCTGCGGGGCCGGCGGCGGGGCGTCGGCGTCGAGCAGAAAGGGATCGGCGTCGGCTTCGGGGTCGAGGGCAGAAATCGGGGTGGGGTCGTTCATGCGAAGGCCTCCTGGCTCGCCAGGCTGCGGTAGCGGCCGCCGCTGAAGACCAGTGGCTCGCCATCCCTGAAGCGCAGGCCGCGCACCTCGCACACGAAGATGGTGTGGTCGCCGCCGGGGTAGCGGGCGTAGGGCACGCATTCGAAGGTGGCGAGGGCGCCTTCCAGCAGCGGGCTGCCCAGCTCGCCGGTGCCATACACCAGATCGGCCCACTTCTCGGCGCCGCCCCGGGCGAAGCGGTTGGAGAGGGCTTCCTGCTCGTGGCCGAGCACGTGGATCGCCAGCGGCCCGCCGCCCGAGAACACCTCGCAGGCTGCGCTCTCGCAGGCGAGGCTGAACAGCACCAGCGGCGGCGTGAGGGACACCGAGTTGAAGGAGCTGACGGTGGCGCCAACCGGCCGGCCGTCGGCATCCCAGGTGGTGACGATGGTGACGCCGGTGGGGAAGAGTCCCAGCACCCGGCGGAACAGGCGGGCGTCGAAGGGGGCGCTGAGCAGGTTCTCGGCTGGCGCGGAGGGGCAGAAGGCGGTGGTCATGGTGTCTCCGTTTTCGGGGGCGGAGGGGCGGGCCGCCCGGTGGGACGGCCCGGGTTGCGTCAAGCCTGGGCTTCGGCCAGCAGCTTGGCGGCGAAGGCGGCTTTTTCGTCCTTGCTCATCTTCTTGAGCTCGTTGTTGAGGACGCGCTGGTTGACCGACTGGTTCCAGTAATCCAGCACCTCGAACCCGAGCAGCGCGGCCTTGCCGACGAACTGGCGCAGCACCTCGTTGGTGGGGCCCATCACCCAGCCGGCCTTGCCGTCGCGCAGCAGGCGCTCGATGCCCAGGGCGGGCTTGTAGCCGGTGCCGCCGCAGGCGTGGAGCATCTTGTCCACCACGAAGGTGACGTTCTTGGAGGCGAAGAACTTGACCTGCCACAGCCAGTTGAGGATCTGGGTGCGCGGCAGGTGGTCGATCTTGGCGTGGGCCGACCAGTCGCAGCCGTCGGTCAGGTCGTCCAGCGCCTTGGCGGCGAGATATACGTAGCTGCGGCTGGCGTTGGTGTCGATCAGGCACTCGCCCACGTAGTCCTGGATGGTGGGGTAGTCGGCCACGCGCATGCCCACGTCGTTGTGCACCTTGCGGGTGGTGTGGTTCTTGGTGATGTCCATGGCGGCGAGGCAGATGCCGTTCCAGCAGGCCGACGAGCACACCAGGAAGAAGGGATCGACCACTTCGTCGTTGGACTTGGCGCCGTCGCCGATGGGGCCGACCAGCGCGTCCGGGGCGATGTCGACGCCGTCCACCGAGATCGGGCCGGACTGGTTGCCGCGCATCCCGAGGCCGTCCCAGTTGGCCGGGTCGGCGTGGATCTGGTCCTTGGTGACGAGGAAGCAGGACAGGTTGGAGTAGTCGCCGCCGAAATCGGGGGAGGTGGTCTGGATGATGTACCAGTCGGCAAAGCCGCCGGAGGTGGTCCAGGAGGCCTTCTTGAAGACCTTCCAGCCCTTGTCGGTGCGCTCGGCGCGGGACGACATGGGATACCAGAAGTGGGAGCCGGTCTCCGGGTCGGAATACGACAGGGTGCCGATCAGCACGTCCTGGTCCACGCGGCGCAGGATGTCCTTCAGGCGTTCGTTGTCGTGGTGGCGTAAGAGCGCGGCGGCGCAGGCGCCCAGGTGCATGGTGTAGCACATGGCGGTGGAGGGGCAGCCGTAGCGGGCGATGGTCTCGACCACCATCGCGGCGCACACGTGGCTCTCGCCGCGGCCGCCGAGCTCCTTGGGGATGGTGAGGCTGAGGAGGCCCATGGAGGCCAGCGCCTCGAAGTTCTTGCGCGGGTAGATGTACTTCTTGTCGCTCTCGATGGCGTTGGGGCGCAGGGTGGTCTCGCACAGGGCGATCAGGTCGGCCTGCAGGGCGCGCTGCTCGGGGGTGAGCAGCCACTGGGGGCTCCATTCCGCGCCGATGCCGGTGGGGGTGATCTGGGTGGGGGCGTTCATGGTGGTAGTCCTTTTGTCAGTTTGAAGAGGGGGGAATCCGGTGGTCAGCCCGTCAGGGGCGGGCGAGGGTGGTGATGCCCGGCTCGATGCCGATGGGCAGCTCGCGGCCGTCGTCGTGGGCGGCGAGCCAGTCGAGGGCGGTGGGCAGGAAGCGGGTGAGGCCCTTGTAGTCGACGAGCTCCGGCGGCAGCGTGGAGAGCACCCGGTGCAGGCGGGCGCCCCACTTGGGCACGCGGGCCAGCTCGTCGAGGGAGGCGAGGTAGCAGCGGATCGGGAAGAGGATCGCGTTGCTGCGGGGGAGCCGCCACAGGGTCTGCAGCTCGACGCGCAGGTGCAGCTTGCGGCCGATGTTGTCGGGGGTGAGGCTGGCGCGGTCCGGGCCCCACTCGGGGTAGCTCTCGGGAGAGGTGTCGAGGCGCGGGTTGATGGTCATCGTCCAGTTGAGGCGGCGCATCGGCTGGCCCAGGCGCAGCATCAGCAGGAACTTGAGCGCCCGCTCGAAGACGCCGGCCTGGTGGGCCAGGGGCACCGGGCCGTGCCACTCCATGAAGCTCATGCCCACGTCGAATTCCAGCGACCAGTCGGCCTGGGAGGTGACCATCCCGGCGTCCATGAAGAGGTTGTTGTCGCGCTGGTCGCAGATGGCGAAGTCGCCCTGGGCCTGGCGGGTGATGTACTCGAAGGGCTCGCAGGGCAGGGTGTCGGGGTTGCCGAAGATGAAGCTCTGCTCGATGCCCAGCGGGCGGTTGATCCACGTCCAGCGGCTGCCGAAGTCGTCGCCTTCCTTGATGAGGGCGAAGTGGGCCGGGTAATCGGCGGCGAGGCTTTCCATCAGCAGCTCGAGGGTGTCCCACTGGGCCAGCATCATGTGGGGCAGGGCCTGGCAGCGGCTGGGGTCGCGCTCCAGGGTGATGGCCTTGTCGCGGCATTCGGCGATGTAGTGCTCATCCACGTCGAAGGGGCGGCGGAAGACGTCGGTCGGGCCGCTGCGGGTGTGCGGCTCGATGTTGACGCTGTACATGTAGCGGTCTTCCGGGAAGGGGAAGGGGAAACGCAGGATCGCGGCGTCGCTGTTGCGGTAGGTGTAGTCGCCGCGGAAGGTTTCGTCGGGCTTGAAGGCGAGGGTCATGATGAGTCTCCGGGGCAGGGTCACAGGTCCAGCACGAGCCGTCCCGAGCGCGCCCGCGACACGCAGGGCATGATCAGGCGGCCGCTTTCGCGCTCGGTGGGGGACAGGAAGTGGTCGCGGTGTTCGGCGTCGCCTTCGAGCAGCGGCGTCGCGCACACGCCGCAGGCGCCGCCGCGGCACAGGCAGGGGGCGGCCACGCCGGCGCGCTCGATGGCTTCGAGCAGGCTCTCGTCCTCGCCCACGCTCACCTCGATGCCGGAGCGGGCGAGGAAGGCGCGGAAGGCCTCGCCACCGCTGAGGGCGGTGCCGAAGTGCTCGCAATGCACGTGGCTGTCGGGCCAGCCGGCGTCGCGGGCGGCGGCGATCACCGCATCGTTCATGGCCGCCGGGCCGCACACGTAGAGGTGGGTGCCGGCCTGCTGGGCGGCGAGGAGGGCCGGGATGTCGAGCCGGTGGCCGTCGGCGTTCCAGTGGAAGGCCACCTCGGCGCCCTCCGGCAGCCACGGGGCGAACACCTCACGTTCGTCCGGGCGGCAGCACACGTGCAGCGCGTGGGACGCGCCGCTCAGGCCGAACTCGGCCAGATACGACAGGAAGGGCGTGATGCCGATGCCGCCGGCGATCATCAGCTGGTGGCGGGCGGTGCGCACCGGGGGGAAGAGGTTGCCCGGCCACGCGGCCTCGACGGTGTCGCCCACCGCGAGCTGCTCGTGGATGAAGGCCGAGCCGCCGCGGGAGGCTTCGACCCGCCGCACGATGATCTCGTAGGCGTCGCGGGCGCCGGGGCGGCTGACCAGCGAGTAGGCGTTGCGGTGGGTGCGTGCCGCGGCCTTGAGGCTGAGCTGCACGTGGGCGCCGGCCGAGGCCGGGGGAAGCTTGCCGCCGTCCGCCGCCACCAGGCGCAGGTGGCGCAGGGTGGGGGCGATGGCGGTGGCCGCATCCACGCGCAGCAGGAGGGAGTCGCCGATCATGCGAAGACCTCCTCGCGGGCGGGCACCTGGCCGGGCGCCTCGGCATCCACCATCACGCCCATGAAGGCGCCCAGGCGGCGGGAGAAGTGGTCGCGCACCAGCAGGTGGCGGCCGCAGCCGGCGCAGTCGGCGATGTGGGTGGTCACGTCGTCGGTGATGCTGTGGCAGTGGGTGCACCACACCCGGCGGCGCAGGCTGCCGGCGTGGTGGAGCTGGATCTGCCCGCTGGCGAAGCCCACGTGGCCGGCGGCCTCGGCAACGCGCCACAGGAAGGGTTCGGTGCCGCTCACGTACAGGCGGTCGCCGATGCCGAAGCCGCGGCTGGCGCAGGAGAGGCTGTCCACCACGTCGGCCAGGCTGCCAAGCCGCCACAGCCGGCCCGGGTGGGGGCCCACATCCTGCGGGCCGCCCACGAGCCAGGTGTGGAGCCGGGGCGCCACCGGCCCGAAAGCGCTGGCGAAGGCGGCGAGCAGGGCCGGGGTGAGGGTCTCGCCTTCGACCACCAGCAGGTGGCCGCTGGCGGTGGGCTCCGGGGCCAGGGCGCGGTAGACCGGGCGGCTCTTGATGTCGGAGATCATCATGGCGGCGTTCCTCAGATCACCGCCACGGCGTGGGCGATGGCGATCACCGCCGCGCCGCCGACCAGGGTGAGCCAGGGGAGGATGCCGGCGCGGGTGCCGACGCCCGATTCGCTGCCCAGGTGCATGTCTTCGAGCATCGCCGCCGGGAACTGGCCTTTATCGACGATGTAGTGGCGGTAGAAGAACACCGGCAGGATCAGCGCCGCCGCCAGCAGGCCGGTGGCCAGGGTGCCGGCGCCCCAGATGTCGGCGCCCATGCCCATCAGCGCCAGATTGACGAAGGCCAGCACGGTGCCCACGGCGATCAGCCAGGTGGGCGCGCGGTAGGGGCGCGGCCAGCGCGGGCGGTCGATGCGGTGGATCCAGGCGGCGTTGAGGTTGAGGAAGTTGAAGAGGATGTAGCAGACGTTGGAGATGGCCAGCACGAACACGTAGTCGGACATCAGCAGCAGGAGCAGGTTGAAGCCCAGATCCGTCCACATGGCCGCGGTGGGGGCGCCGTTGCCATTGACGTTGGAGAGGTACTTGGGCAGCCAGCCATCCACCGACGCCTGGTAGAGGGTGCGCGACGAGCCGGCCATGGAGGTCATGATCGACAGCACCAGGGCCAGCACGAGCATGGCCATCAGCACGTGCTCGACCAGCGGGCCGCCGCCCAGCATGTGGGCCATGGCCTGGGCCACGCCCATGCCGCTGTAGATGTCCGGCGACAGGATGCCGTCGTACACCGCCGGGGTGACCACGTTGCCGGCGGCGTCCAGCACCGCCGGGGTGACCAGCTGGCCGAGGCCCAGGCTGCCCTGGAAGGCGAGGGGCACCACGGTGAACACGAAGATGCACAAGAGGCCCGAGTACAGGATGGCCTTGAAGGTGTCGGTGCGCGGGTTGCGGAACTCGCGGGTGTAGCACACCGCCGTCTCGAAGCCGTAGGTGGACCACGCCGCCATGAACAGCCCGCCGGCGATGAGGGTGAAGCCGGCCATGTCCCAGGCGCCGTCGATCACCGCCCCGCCGGCGTCCTTGGCGAGGGGGTAGAGCGGCGCCAGGTTGGCGCCCGGCACGTCACCGGAAACCAGCGGCCACAGGCCGATCAGCATCAGCGGCGCGAGGGCGGCGACGCCCAGCACCATCTGCATGCGCGCCGCCTGCAGGATGCCCCGGTGCTGGATCGCGAAGGCCGCCAGCAGCACCGCCGCGCCCACCACGAAGGTGGCGTTCACCCGCAGCGCCAGGCCGCCCTTGATGAAGCCCAGGTCCATCAGGGTGATCTGCCAGGTGTTGATGGCGGCGTCCGGCGCGAACAGGATCGACAGGATGTAGCCCGCCGCCAGCCCCGAGCCGATCGCCAGCACCGGCGACCAGGCCAGCCAGTTACACCACACCGACAGCGGTGCCAGCATCTTGCTGTAGCGCACCCAGGCCACCGCCCCATACACCGACGCGCCGCCCGACTTGTGGGGGAACAACCCGGCGATCTCGGCGTAGGTGAAGGACTGCAGGAAGCCGAAGGCGATGGAGATGATCCACACCGCCCACGACGGCTTGCCCACCGTGGCGGCGATGGAGCCGATGGAGAAAAGCACCAGCGCCGGCACGCCGCTGGCCACCCAGAAGGCGCCGGCCCAGCCGATCCGGCGGTGGAGCGTCGCGCCGCCACTCTCGATGCCGCCTGATACGGCATCCACTGTCGTCGTGTTCATCTGCGTACTCCTCGAAGGTCGGAAAAGTCACACCGCAATCAATGCGATACGGCTGCACTCTCGGCTTCGTTGGTGCACTGAACAATTCGACTTTGGGAGTAGGTCGGAGGGGGAATTGAGGATCATCGCGCGCGGGCGTGGAATGGCATCACCCCAACACCGACAGAGGCATGACCATGAAAACCACGACCCCGAAAGCCCTGCGCCTTGCCCTTTTGCTGGGCCTGCCGGCACTTGCCGCGCCGGCCTTCGCCGAAGACGCGCCGGCCCCCGCCCCGGCGCTCACCAGCAACGTCGGCATCGTGTCGGAGTACGTCTTCCGCGGCATCCGTCAGACCTGGGGCAACCCGGCGCTGCAGGGTGGCATCGACTATGCCCACGAGAGCGGCTTCTACGCCGGCACCTGGCTCTCCAACACCAGCAGCAACCTGTACGCCAACGCCAACATCGAGGTGGATCTGTACGGCGGCTACCGGGGCGCGGTGGATGACTTCAGCTACGACGTGGGCGTGCTGCAGTTCCTCTTCCCGGGGGCCAACTACGACAAGATCACCCCCGCCGGCAGCTACGCCAGCAAGCGCTACAACTCCACCGAGCTGTATCTTTCGGGCACCTGGAAGTGGCTCAACGTGAAGTACTCGCGGGCCATGACCGACGTGGGCTACTTCGGCTTCAACAACAACAACGCCGGCCCCGGCGCCTTTCCCGGCAATCCCGGCGCGGGGGTGAGCGGCAGCGACACCTCGGGCTCGTGGTACATCGAGGCCAACGCCACCTACGAATTCCTGCCCGGCTGGACCGGCATGCTCCACGCCGGCCGCCAGACCATCACCCACTCCAGCGGCCTCAGCTACAGCGACTACAAGGCGGGCGTGACGAAGGCGATGGACGGCGGCTGGGTGCTCGGCCTCGCCTACACCACCACCGTTGGCACCGACTACTGGAAGAACTACCCCAGCGTCGCCGGCAACGGCACCACCAAGGACATGGGCGCGGGCACCTGGATCGCGTCGGTGAATCGCAGCTTCTGATCCCGCGTCAGGCAGAAATGCAAAAAGGCGGCCCCGGTTGCGGGTGCCGCCTTTTGTCGTCGTGGTGCTGCTGGCTTATGCCGGGCAGTCGATGACCAGGATCGAGATGTCGTCGTGGGCCGGGGTGCCGGCGAGGTGGGTGGTGAGGGCGGCACGCAGGCGGGCGATCAGATCCTCGCTGCGGGGGCTGGCGAGGCTGTGGGCGAGGCGGGCCTCGCCGAAGGCTTCGCCGTCCGGGCCGGTGGCTTCGACCACGCCGTCGGAGAGCATCACCAGCCGGGCCGGCTCGGTCCAGCTGAAGGTCTCGAAAGCCTTGATGCCGTCGGCCTCGCGGGTCACGCCCAGGGGCAGGTTGCGGGATTCGAAGCGGCGCACGATGCGGCCGCTGTCGTCGATCATCTGCATGCCCGGGATGCCGCCCACCCACACCTCGCCTTCCCGCGCCTGCTCGTCCAGGCTGACGAACGCGGCGGCCACGAAGCGCCCGGCGGGCAGCGAGTTGGCGAGCACGAAGTTGATGGCGTCCACGATGCCGGAGAGGGGCTCGTTCTGTTCGACCAGGCGGTAGAACTCCTGCACCACCGGCAGCACGCTCACCGCGGCGGCCAGGCCGTGGCCGGTGGCGTCGGCCAGCAGCGCGTGGAGCCGGCCGTCCGGTGAGCGGGCGGCGAGGATCAGGTCGCCCGAGAAGTTGGTGGCGGGCATCAGGGTGTAGTGGATGCCGGCCTGGCGGATGAGGTCGGTGCGGATCTGGTGGTCGAGGATGCGCCGGGCCATCCTGGCTTCGCGCTCGTGCTCGTCGTAGTGGTGCTGGAGCAGGCTTGCCTGCTCGGCCACCTTGATCTGGGTGAGCTTGCTCTCGGTGTTGTCGCGCAGGGTTTCGACCACCGCGATGAGCTTGCCGGCGTCGTCGAACACCGGGCCGGCATCGACCACCAGATAAAGGTGCTTGCCCCGGCGGGGCATGGTGCACCAGTTTTCGGCGTGCACGCCGTGGGCCGGGGTGTCGGGCTCGTCGTGGGTGGTGTAGAGCTTGTCGATCAGCGACCAGTCGTTGCGGGCCAGCAGGTCGGCCAGGCAGGGGCGCGGGGTGTCGTAGAAGGCCCGCCAGTGGTCGCGGGTGCCGATGACTTCGTGGGCCGGGATGCCGGTGAGGCGTTCGCAGGCGCGGTTCCAGATGAGCACCCGCTGTTCGGCGTCGAGCACGAAGGTGGGCACCACCAGGTGCTCCATCAGGGTGATGGCGAAATTGGTCGGGTTGGTTTGGGTGGCGGCAGGGGGCGCGTGGACGGTCGGCATCGCGGGTCTCCGGCGGAGTGGACGGACGGTAGGTCCGTACATTAACGGCGGGAGAGGGCGATATTTGACGCCGATTGACAGTCTGGCGCCCCGAGGGCCAGCCAGCCGGCGGCAGGTGCCGCCGGCACAGGGCGATCAGCCGGTGATGGCGGTCTCGATGGCGGCCACCAGCTTGTCGGCGTCGGGGGCGGTATCGGGCGCGAAGCGGCGCAGCACGGTGCCGTCACGGCCGATCAGGAACTTCTCGAAATTCCACACCACTTCGGGTGCGGCGGTCGGCTCGATCTTGTAGCCGCGGAGCATGTCTTCCATGCCGGCGCGGTCTTCGGTCTCGGGTTTGGCGGCGGTGAGGGTGGCATACAGCGGGTGCTTGTCCGCCCCGGTGGCGACGAGCTTGCTGTACATCGGAAACTGCACGCCGAAGTTGGCGGTGCAGAAGCTGGCGATCTCGGCGTCGGTGCCCGGCTCCTGCCCGGCAAAGTCGTTGGCCGGGAAGCCCAGCACCGCAAAACCCTTGTCGGCAAAGCGCTCATGCAGCGCTTCCAGCCCTTCGTACTGCTTGGTGAGGCCGCACTTGGAGGCCACGTTGACCACCAGCAGCACCTTGCCGGCGTGCTCGGCGAGGGTGGCGGGGGTGCCGTCGATCTTGTTGAGGGGGATGGTGTAGAGGGATTGGGTCATCGTTGTTGTCCTCGGTTGGGGGGTAATCAGGATTGCGCCTTGCGTTGGGCGGCCTTGGTGAGCCGTTCGTACATGCGTTTGGCCGCGTTGCGGGTTTCTGGTTCCAGCACATCGAGCAGATCGGGCTTGTCCTCCACTGCCGCCTCGAAGGCGAGGAGCAGCGGGCGGGCGTGGCGCTCGTAGCCGAGACCGTGCAGCAGGCCCAGCACACTGGCCGCCTGGGTGCGGTTGGCGAGAAGGGGGGCGAGGAAGTCTTCGACGAAGGCGGTGCTGACCAAAACGGTGGGGATGTCGCCTGCGCCGGCGAGGAGGGCTTCCAGGGCGGCGCGGGTGTCGGCGAAGTTGCGGGCGGCGAGGGCGTGGGTGGCGGCGTTGGTTTGGCGGCGGGTGCGGGTGCGGTCGAGTTCGGATTGCCAGAAGCCGCGGATATCCGTCTCCAAAGTTATGGCCTTCTCGAAGGCTGCTTCAGCTGCGTCGAGGTTGCCTTGCTCTGCTTGGAGGCGCCCCAGATTGCCATAGACTCGACCGTAATAGGGGTCTAGTGCGAGAGCCTGTTGGTACGCGGATTTAGCTTCTTCGATACGACTCGGTTTGAGTGAGAGGAGTGAGCCGAGATTGCCCCATAGGAAAGGTTGAGTAGGGTCTAAATCGATGGCTCTGTGGTAAATGGCTTCCGATTCGTCAGTACTTTTGGATTGCGATGCAAGAAAAGCACCTAGGTTGTTCATTGCCATGACGTTCGAGGGTTCCACTTCAATGGCCCTTCTGTAAGCTGCTTCGGACTCATTTCCGCGCCCCGGAAGATCGGCGAGCAAGTTGCCGAGGCACACCCATTGCCATGAGATATTCGGGTCGATACTGATCGCTTTGCGAAAGGCTGCTTCAGCTTCTTCGGCGCGATCGAATTGTTTAGCCAGGAGTATGCCAAGTCCGTTCCATAGGCGAGCATCGGTAGGATTAAGTTGTATAGCAAGTTGAATCGCTGCTTCGGCACCTGTTGAATCTTTGTTACTGGCTGCTAGTAAAAATCCCCGTTCGAATTCTGCGCGAGCTGTAATGCCACGGCGGATGGCCTCATCGAGAGCACGTCGGGCCAGCTCAACTTGCCCAGCTCGGCGGAAGGCGCCGGCGACTTGTGCCCACTCGTCTGTGCTGGCCCCCGTCGCATGGAGTCGCCCCCAGGAGTACCAATGCTCTGCGGCTTCCGCATCGGCAAATTCGACGTAGTTCCACGTACCTGCTAGTCGCCACGCTAGATCGGTAATGTTCGTCAGCCCACTTGATCGTTGTGCCAGCGTGATGTCGCCAGGGTGAAGGTATGGGAGCGGGAAGAAGCCGCGGGCTCGTAAGCTATGAAGCAGGGGCAAATCGTCGTTTTTTAGGCCGAAATAAAGCAGCTTGCGTCGCTCGGCTAGTTGGTACGTGCGCATGCGCTTGGCCTCAGCGATTGCCGAGGCCGGTGAGCACAGTGCATCGACGGCAGCGCGTTTGGCTTCCAGACGCAGATCGAGCGCGCCGACCAGCGCATCCTGTTCGGCAGGGGTGAGACCGTGGTAGTTGCACTTGGCGAGGCGTGCACGCAGGGCCCGCAGGGTGGCGAGGTCTTCGCTCAAGTCGCTACTCGGAAGAACTTCATCCATTTCTGCGCCGGCTTCGGCTGCGTAGCGGGTGGCACAGTCTGCACCCCAGGCCTCTAGGCTGCGGCGGTTGGGGCGGCTGCCTGGCATGTCTGCCATCGCGAAGGCGAGACGAGCTTCGGCGAGGGCAGAACCGCTTGCGCCCTGCAGCGCGGCGGAGAGTTCTTCCTCGTCGTACATCGCCTCGAGGAATTCGGAAAGGCCCAGCGCGCTCTGGCGGACGCGGCGGTTGCCGCGCATCTGTAGCCACAGGCGGAAGAGTTGTTCGGCGATGCGGTATTGGGTGCGGCCGTGGGCGGCAGATTTTTCGAGGAGGCCTTCCCGCTCCAGCACGTCCAGCTGGGCGGAGACGGTGTTGGTGGGCAGGCCGGCGTGGGCGCCCAGTTCGGCGGCGGTGTGGCCGAAGCGCAGGCCGCTGCCGTCGCCGGGCCGGCGTACCGCGAGGGCGTGCATGACCACCTGGGCCTGCTCGGGCAAATCCTCGAAGCGGGCCTTGTAGTAGGGGGTGGTGAGGTCCATCAGGCGCTCGAAGTCGTCCACCGCGCGGCTGTTGGGGCCTTGCTGGAGCAGGGTGAAGATCAGGCCGATGGCGCGGGGGTTGCCGCCGGTGAGGTCGTAGAGGGCTTCGATGCGGCTGGGGCGGGTTTTGAGGCGGTCCTTGATCTCGGGGCTGCCTTGGCGGTCGGCGAGGTGTTCGAGCACTTGGCGGACTTCGGCGAGTTCGAGCCGGCCCAGGCGCTTGGGGATGAAGAAGTCGTAGAAGGCCTTGTCGTAGTCGGTGAAGGGCTCGGAGAGGCGCACCGAGCCGCCGATGACGATGGGCGAGCGGGTGGTGGACAGGGCTTCGCGCAGTTCCCAGTAGGCGGCGGCGTGGGGGTCCTTGCGCTTGCGGCCTTGCTTGTCGATGCGGTCGAAGACCATGTCGAGGTTGTCCACCAGCATCACCGGGCGGCGCTGCAGTTGGGCACAGGTGTCGAGGAGCAGGGTGAGGCCGGCGTTGGCGGGTTGGTCGCCGCTCCGTGAGGCGGCGCGGCCGGCGTCGGTACGGTCCATCAGGGCGTCGGCTTCGGCGCTGCGACCCAGGCGGTCGAGTTCATCCACCAACGCTTCGCAGGCGGCCCACCAGAAATCGGCCAAGTCCTTGACCTGATAGAGCTCTTCGGGGAAGGACAGGGCGATGAGGTGGTCGGAGAGGTCGGCGTCGCGGCGGATGGCGACGGCGAGGCGTTTGAGCAGGGTGGTCTTGCCGGCGCCGCGCAGGCCGATGAGCAGGTAGTGCTGGACGCTGCCTTCGAGGGGAGCGCGGGCGAGTTCGTCACGCAAGAAACGGAACTCCGCCTGACGGACGATGAAGCCGGCGACGAGGGCGTCGTCGCTGAGCCAGTCGGGGTTGTAGTGGTGGGTGGCGACGCTCACAGGCTGTTCCTCCGGTTCCACCAGCGGCGCAGGGGTTCGAGGGCGAAGCGGTAGTGGCGGGTGCCGCTGCTGTCGTCGGCGAGCCAGTAGGCGTCGCGGAGGAGGATGTCGCGCAGGCGTACGAAGAGGGCGCGGGCTTCGTCGTCAGTGGCGTCGGGGTGGCGTTGCTGGACGGTGGCGAGCAGGTTTTCGGCGCGGGTGCCGCGCGCGAGGGTGGCGCTCTGGTTGAGCAGGGCCTTGGCGAGGGCGGCGAGGGGCGCGCTGAGTTGCATGTTCAGGCGGCTGTCCCAGTGGTGGAAATCGTTATCGGCGCCGACGCCGGGCTGGATGATCAGCTCGATGGTCTTGTCGATGAGATCCTGCGGTGGCGTGCCGGGGTTTGCGGCGATCAGGCTGCGCAGTTGCTGGAAGACGATCTGGAGGTAATAGGGCTGGGGCCAGCTCACGGCATCGACGAGGCTACGGACGGCTGTGTCGTCGAGGGTGATGGCGTAGCTGGTGGCCAGTTCGCGGATCAGCTGGCAGGCCAGTGGGTCGGTGAAGGGCGGCAGGTTCTGGTGATTGAGGCTGTTGATGGTGTCGGCCATGCCGTGCTCCTGCACCAGCGTGTCGAGGCCCACCGAGCCGGAGATCAGCCAGCGCACCTTGCCGGCGCTGGCGAGGGCGCGCACGTCGTTGCGGAACCAGTCGAGGAAGCGGCGCACCCGCTGCACGCCGTTTGCCGAGTCTTGCCGAATGATGTTGAAGAGCATGATCGGCAGCTCATCCACGTAGATCAGCCAGTGGTCGTCAAGCTCGCCGAGGAGGGCCAGCAGATCGTTGCCGACCGTGGCCCAGTCGTCGGCGTCGGTGCTGGCCAGCCCGACTTCGGCTGTGGCGCCAAAACCGCCGAGTTTGAGGGATTTGATGCGCTTGCCCAAGGCGCCGAGCTTGTCTCGCATCTCGTCCCACAGCTTGCCGGTGAAGGAGTCGAGGGCTTTTTTGAGGGCATCTTCGAGTTTGTCGAGAAAGCCTTTTTCATCGTTACACGAGGCAACGACGATCTCGACGACCTTCCAGCCGTCCTTGTGGGTGATGGCCATCACCGCGCGGGCGAGGGAGGTCTTGCCGATCCGCCGGGGGCCGAGGAGCAGGATGTCGTCGTGGTTGAGGATTTCGCGGAGGTGGCGGGCGACGTCGTCGCGACCGAAGAAGTTGTCGCCCTCGACGGGAGAGCCGGCGATGTTGTCCATGATGTGGTCTTGGTGTTTGCGCAAAGAAAATATAGTGCAAAGAATTCTTTGTGCAAAGAAGATTTTGTATTATTGCTGCCGATTTTGGGTGCCAAGCTCGGCGTCAACGAAAAAGGGCGTCCCGCGGGACGCCCTTTCAATGCCTACCGGCTGAGCGGCTTACACCACCCCCGCCCCATGCGCCTGCTGGTCGGCCCAGTAGCTGGAGCGGACCATGGGGCCGCAGGCGGCGTTCTTGAAGCCCATCTTGAGCGCTTCGGTCTCGAACATCTTGAAGGTGTCGGGATGGACGTAGCGCAGCACCGGCAGGTGGCCGCCGGAGGGCTGGAGGTACTGGCCGATGGTGAGCATGTCCACGTTGTGGGCGCGCATGTCGCGCATCACTTCGAGGATCTCGTCGTCGGTTTCGCCGAGGCCGACCATCAGGCCGGACTTGGTGCTCACATCGGGGTGACGCGCCTTGAACTGCTTAAGGAGTTCCAGCGAGTAGGCGTATTCGGCGCCCGGGCGGGCCTGCTTGTAGAGGCGCGGCACGGTTTCGAGGTTGTGGTTCATCACGTCCGGCGGGGCCTGGTCGAAGATGTCGAGGGCGATCTCCATGCGGCCGCGGAAATCCGGCACCAGCACTTCGATGCTGGTCTTGGGGCTGGCCTCGCGGGTGGAGCGGATGCACTCGACGAAGTGCTGGGCGCCGCCGTCGCGCAGGTCGTCGCGATCCACGCTGGTGATCACCACGTAGTTGAGGCGCATCGCGGCGATGGTCTTGGCGAGATCCGCCGGCTCGTTGGCGTTGAGGGGCTCGGGACGGCCGTGGCCCACGTCGCAGAAGGGGCAGCGGCGGGTGCAGATGTCACCCATGATCATGAAGGTGGCCGTGCCCTTGCCGAAGCATTCGTGGATGTTGGGGC